>JBHEMC010000008.1:0-58315 GCA_046262775.1 Pyrinomonadaceae bacterium
ATCACTAATCGATCGTTCAGCTATTCCGAGGACCATTGAGGCTCGAGCTAACTTTCGCAGTACCGCGGCTGACGTTCGGTAGCGTCTGTTGTTGTTAATCCTTTGTTGCTCGTGTTCGGCAAGCGAGTTCAATTCTAGATCTGTCGAACGAAACCCGAGCTTCCAATAAAACCAAAATGCTCCCGACTCTATGCCTTCCTCATTTTCATGACCAACCTGGTACGGATCGATCGAAAAGGTTGTCACTGCAAGCAGGTGCCGGTAGTGATTTAGCGTCTGCGCATAGAGCCAGGCCGTTTCGCCTTCGCGGAAGGTGTAGTAGAGATTGAATCCGCTTTCCATTCGTTCAAACAGCGATAACCCTTCAAAGTAGCCGACCGGCACCCCATTTTTAAAAATCATCGCCGCGTGATAAGCGCGCAGTGGAAGTCGCTTTTCAGGAGGCAGTGCAAATGTAAGGAGGACAACTCCACGACCCAGACCAACGGCAAACACCTGATCTGGATCCGCGTGAGTGAAGCCATAGAGTTCGCGGTAACGGACGGTCGACGCCTCGCGCGCGAGATTGATAGCTGCGACGCTGTTTGTTCGCGTCAGCTTGGTAACTGGTGCGGGTGATTGTTGAACTTCATTCTTAAAATTGACATCCCGCCGCTGAATGAGTGGACCGCGATGATAGAAAACTCGTCCAGGCAGCACTGAATTCAGGCGCAGCCCGGTCCGGGTCGCATGGTAGGAGGGAGTCCAGGTCACGTAAAGTTTTTGCGAATTGTAAAGTTCTGCTTTCAGCTTTTCTAAAACTGGCAACTTGCGAAAAAGATGCAACAACCAGGGGACAGACGCATCTTTGCCGCGCGCCGCATCCAGCCATTTGCGATAAGGAACATTGGCCTCAACGAGTGAGTCTTCTTCCAGCAGCGGCATGAACCGTTGCCATACTTCACCAAGCCGATTTTCATCTTCAAGCCACTCCCAGTAAAACTCGAGCTCTCGCGGATACATTCTCGCCAGCCAGGCCATGGTCTCGTAGCTGAAGTTGTCGGTAACACTGGTGCCCGCGATTCCGGAAACGTCCGGATGCTCCAGCGTCGATAGGTCAATCTCCGCATCTCTCAACACCGTCACTCGTTGTGAGAAAGCGCGTAGGGCAGATTCAGCCTTGGCACGAACTTTCGGCGATTGTGGATAAGCAACGACAAACATTAACGCTTCATGCAAATGCACCAGCGACTCAACATCCTTTAGAACACGCCTAGCCACGACATCGAGCAGACTTTCCATCTCTTGAGCGGCCGTCCCATCGAATCGACGCTTCAGCTCATTAAGTTCGTTCAGGATGCGCGAGGTGGCTGTTGGCACAGGGAAGTTTGATTATTAGGCCCGACGAATGAATTTCGCCGCAATCCAACCGGTCAATATGAGTAAGGAAAGAATAAGCCAGTTATTGCGCTCGCCGTAGGTGACGCCTGGAAAATGATTGCTGATCATTATGAACACAACTGGCACGGCCATAAACGTGTTCTGCTTCGATCGCAGTTTCGCCTGTGCTCCCAGACGCTGATCCGGTGGGTGGCCCTGGCTCACTGCAGCGATCATGCGAGTTTGTGCGGGAAGAATTCTGATCCATACATTTGCTACCATAATCGTGCCGAAAATCGCCCCAACATGAATATACGCGGCGCGTCCGCTAAACACTCGTGTCAAACCATAGCTGGTAGCGACAATCAGCAGATAAGCAATCGCCGCGAATAGCTTTTCATTGCGACCAACGGGCGATAGCATCAGGCCGTCATAAATCAGCCATGCGACCACAATTAGAGCCACACCGATTGCGACGGCGGTCCCCACATTGAGATCCGCTACGTCTCGATCGATAAGTGCACCGCCGCCGATATAATAAACAACAATAAGTAATGCGAATCCGCTTAGCCAGGTTGTTGCCGCCTCCCACCGAAACCAATGTAGCTTGCGAGATAAAAGATCCGGGACTTTACGTTTTTCCACTACGTAGAAGCCACCGCTATGGACCATCCAGACCTGCGCTGACTCCCCGCCGGCAGCAGCCGCTTTTTCAGCTTCCGTGAGGCGAGCGTCAAGCCAGGTGAAGTAATAGGTTGTACCCACCCACAGAATACCGGCAAAAACATGAATCCACCGAACTACCAGATTCAGCCACTCGCTTACGGTCGGGTTTAGCATGGATGCGCTTAGTCTAGCTGCCGCGATACGTGGAATAGCAAAACGGACTGATCAAGAGCGGGACATGATAGTGCTGATACGACTGGTCAATGTTGAAAACGACTGTGACTTGTGGATAAAAACATTCGACATTCAAGTTAGCGAAATACGTTTCCGTATCAAAGCATAAGCGGTATGTTCCATTCGACAGTGGTTGTTCGACGAGGAAAAATGGCTTCACACGACCATCCTCATCCGTCCACGCGTGGCTGAGTTCCGTCCAACTTTCATCCGGATTCTGCGTCTCGAGCGCAACGGCTACTCCACTCGCAGGTGTGCCACGTGCTGTGTCGAGGATATGTGTGGAGATTGTACTCATGGATAAGCCTCTGCGTTGTCCCCTCGGCCCAGGTAAAGGTTGACTGCCAAAAAGAGCTACTTTGTTTTTCGCGCCAAGGTACTTAACGTGGTAGCTAAAAAAGACGCTGGCATGCTTCAACCGCTCGCCTTGGGCGTCGGGGGAAAGAAGCGCACGATCAGTAACTGCAATACTGACGAACGACGTGAAAAGCTCGTGCCCTCTGAAGAACGGCCTTCAGCGTCGCACCAAAACAACGCAGAGAATGCAACGTTACGTGTAAACGTCGAACAACTTTCGCAGCCTCAACTCAGTGATCTTTGCCTGTTCGCCAGCTGCCACACCTAATTCCTGATCTGGCGTGTTTTTCAGTCTCTCCTGGACTGCCGTCAAAATTGCTCTAGGCGCTTTTCCTGTTGCACAAATGATGAATATGTATCCGAACTGAGCCTCGTAGGCCTTATTCAACGCCGCCAACGCCTGACCTGTCTGCGTATCTGCCTGGCGCATGGACGATTGTTCCTGTGTTGCCCAATGTTGCGCCTGTGATGAAGTTTCGTTGACAGCCTTCTTCTCGCCAATTTTTGGATGTCCGTGAAATGCTTCAATCCAATCAGCCGGTTGCAGCGACCACCAAATTCGCGATGCCGCCCCAGTCATTTCTCCGAAAGAGGCAAAGGGTCTTGCGTCTAGCATCTGGTTCGTCCACTTGGTTGAGGCGCAACAACCATGAAGGTGGTCAGAAGCGACTTCCGTTGGCAGAGAATTGAACCAAGCGAGCTTGTCAGCCATTCAAACATCCTGGGATCGACCATAAATTCTCAACCGACTCACTCCACCATCCGGGAAAATATTGAACCGCACGTGCGAAAACGGACCCGCATCAACTAACTCTGGAGCAAATCCGTGTCGCCTGTGTGGTTGAAGTTTCGTACGCGGCAGAACATTTCTCCATTGCAGTGACAAGTCAGTCAATTGCTCTTCAGACAATCCGATTCCATCACATCCTTCGAGAGAACAACTTTCCGGATAGTTACCTTTGAAGTACGACGTGTCGACTTCGACACTGTCCAGAAGTCCTACGGTCGCCAGCTTTATAATTACCCAGTCGTGACCTGGCCCACGTCTACGCTGAGTTTCCCAACCATCGCTCATGTTCGAAGCGCGTCCAGGCATGATGAGGTTATGACGATGGCCGAAAAACATGTCGCTGCATGTCACAACCATTCCTCCGTTCTCAACAGCTGCGAGATCAATGTACTGGCCCAGGCGCATTAACTGCTTCCAGTCAGCTTTAACTTCGCCGTAAACCCTGAGTCGCGCCACACCACCGTCGGGAAAGATTCTCAGGCGAACGTGCGTGAGTCTTTCATCGCATTTAACCGGAAACGAATTCTGTGTGTCGCCGGCAAGCGGCACCTGGCCCACGATCGGTATCCAATGAATATTTTTATCCGTCAATGCTTCCGCGTCAGGCTGTCCATCGACCGCACATGCTTCAATTGCACACTGTTCCGGATAATTGCCCCGAAAGTAACTAGTGTCCACAACAACGCCGCGAACGATTCCCGGAAGACCGAGTCGGATAATGCACCAGTCAAAGCCCGGAGTTCGTCGTCTTCTCGTTTCCCACCCATCCATCCATTTACCACGATCGGTATATTCGTCTGGCATGAAAATGGGCGGCTTTACCTTTACAAGATTCTCGCTCGACGCAAAAAATTCATCATTTGCAACGACAACCGCCCCTCCGAGTCGTTCCGATGCAAGGTCCACTAGTTCAGTAAAGTTCATTGGGAAACAAAAGCGTTCCGGTTGTCCGGGTTAAAAAGGCGCCCTCATCATATATTTTTCTGCCGCGAAGAAAAGTTTTTTTCACGACACCGTATAAGCGTTTGCCTGCGTATGGGGTAATTTTGTGCCGATGAAGAAGAGCATCAGGACGGACAACGAAATCAGTCTCTGGATTCCAAATAACAAGGTCAGCATCGCGGCCGATCTGAATAGTGCCTTTGCTCTTGTCGAAACCGACAAGCTCGGCGGGCCTTTTACACAGCCAATGAGCCAGTTGACAAATCGAATGCCCACGCCGGCGGGCTTCTGTCCACACGATCGGAAGACGCAACTGAAGCGAAGAGATGCCACCCCACGCCTCGAGAAAATTCCCAGACTCGGGTTGCTTCATTTGAGGCGGGCAGGGTGAGTGATCTGAAACGATCATGTCGATTGTACCGTCTGCAAGCGCGCTCCATAACTTTTCTCGGTTGGCACGCTCGCGAATTGGCGGACAGCATTTGAACTCCGTAGCACCGTCGGGCACATCCTCAGCCGCAAAATAAAGATAATGTGGACATGTTTCCGCTGTAATATGAAGACCCTCAGCTTGAGCATTTCGCAACATCGGCACCGCCTCCGCTGAGGAGAGATGAACGATATGCACGCTTGTCCTAAAACGGCGTGTCATATCGATCATTAGAGAGACAGCCTCGTTTTCAGCGGCTGCAGGTCTACAGGAAAGAAAAGTTCCATACGCGCTCGGTGGACCATCCTGGTTTTCTACTGCGTTCGCGATCGGTGCAGGCAACTCCGCATGCACGATCAGTAGTGCACCAAGCCGTGACAACTCAGGCATTACCTTTGTCAACTCGGATTCTGTAACGTGGGGAAATTCGTTGACGCCTGACGGAACAAGAAAGCATTTAAACCCAACCACGCCGGCATCAATGAGTGGCGCCAATGCACCAATGTCCTCCGAAATCACGCCTCCCCAGAAACCGGTGTCGACGTAACACTGTTGCCTTGCGGTCTGCAGCTTCCTGTGAAAATTTGAAACTGCTGTCGTTGGCGGGATCGAGTTTAACGGCATATCAACGAGCGTCGTCACTCCACCGGCGGCAGCGGCACGCGTGGCACTCTCGAAACCTTCCCATTCCGTTCGTCCCGGGGAGTTGATGTGCACGTGAGTGTCCACGAGACCAGCCATTAAGACATCAGTTGGCGCGATTTCAATCAAGTCACATTCTTGCCAGATCTGCTCGTACGCTGCGATGGCAGCGATCTTACCGGCTTCAATCTTCAGTGAAGCCGGACCCACACGATCCGGCAACACAACTTTTTGCCCTCGAATGACGAAGCTCTTCATCAAGTGAAAAGAAGCCGGCATTGTTATTCTCCTCGTTGCGAGATCGACGCGAGAAAGTCGGCAAGCAGATTTTGAGAGACAGAAAGGCGGTATTGTTTGGTGGAACGAATGTCATCGATCGGCGACATCTCGCGAGCTAACTCAGCTTTCGCTGCTGCAACGACGTTATTGTCAACTGCAGCGCCCCTGATAACACTTTCAGTTTTGAAACAGCGCAAGGGAATTGGAGCAACACTTCCAAAAGCAATGCGAACGGTCTTGATCTGTCGCGCAACGACTGTTGCGGTAGCGGCGAGGCAAACTTTCGAGATGGCCTGGGCTTTACGCGTCCCCACTTTTCGATAGTAGTGTATTTGAGGTCGAGATGGTCGAGGGGTTCTTATTCGAGTTAATAACTCCTCGCGTGCAATCATCATCTGTTTATAACCTATATGAAAACTGCTGTAGTCGATCCATCGTGAACCATTTATTGAAGTCAATTCGATCTGCGCGTCATAAGCAAGCAGGGCCGGCGGTGAATCAGCAGCGGGGGAAGCGTTGATGATATTGCCTCCCAGAGTTCCGCGGTTCTGGATTGCTAGTCCACCGGTCTCGCTGGCAGCCTGGCAGAGCATCGGAAACTCTTCTTGCAAAACGCCATTATTTTGAATATCCGTATAGGTGGTAAGCGCGCCGATTGTTAACCATTCATCTGTGGCTTCAATCCCCTGAAGCTCGCGTAGCTGCGTGATGTTCAGGTAGTTCAGATGTGGCAACTTGCCTGCCTCCAGCAGAACCATCAAATCAGTACCACCTGCAAATGGTTTCCACACTCCTGGTTCATTGCCCAGAAGAGCGATAGCATCTGCCAAGGTTGCAGGTGTGACGAGTTGATAATGTGGGATGTAGCTTCTCATTCCTCGTCGATGAATTAAAGCTCTTGTCTTGTAAGGCAAGCACGAACAACGGATTCGAAAATTTTTATATATCCTGTGCAGCGACAGAGATTTCCTGCTAGTCCATTACGAATTTCCGACTCAGTTGGCTCCGGTATGCGCCTGAGGAGGCTGACTGCGGCGAGAACCATACCGGGTGTGCAAATGCCACACTGAGCGCCCCCACATTCAATGAATGCCTGTTGCACTCGGTGTAGCCGATCCCCTTCTTCGATACCTTCAATGGTCGTAATCTCTGCTCCGGCGACCTGAGCCACAGGAACAAGACAGCTGTTAACAACCTGGCCGTTAATTAGAACCGTGCAGGCACCACACTCACCCTCGCCACATCCTTCTTTGGTGCCGGTCAAGTGCAGCAGCTCACGCAATACGTCAAGCAAGCGCGCCATCGGAAAGGTTTCGAACGTTTCCCGTTTCCCGTTGATCTCGCAGGTAATTTCGACTCGCGTCATTTGTCAGCGCGCTACAACTTGTTCAAGCATCATTTCCGGCATTAAGGGAATTTGACTAAAAGAAAAGCCGGTGGCGTGTTCGAGTGCGTTAAGAATTGCCGGAGCGGCACCATCCATGGGCAGTTCGCCGATTCCCTTCGCGCCACCAGGACCGAACGCATATGGATTTTCAGCGAAGTAGACTCTGATCGGAGGAATATCTGCGGGCGTTGGAATGATGTAATTCGTCATTTGGTTATTAAGCATCCTGCCATTTTGCCAAACAACATTTTCAAATAAAGTGAATCCGATTGCTTGCGCAACTCCGCCCTGTATCTGCCCTTCCGCGAGCACGGGATTAATGACGCGTCCAACTTCCTGCAGTGCTACAAACTCGTCAACCTTTGCTTCATAGGTAAGTTCGTCGAAGGAAACTTCGGCAACATATACGGCCCATGCAAATGCACCATATGCGTCACCCTGGTATTTGTCGTCGTCCCAGTAGACATTTGGCGCTGGTTGATACTTGCTGGATATTTTGAGCGATCCAAATCGTTCGATGTATTGCGAGCAGGCATTCTGGAATTCAGTTTGATCGTATCCGTCATGCAAAAAGCCAGACCCAAGCAGTGTCTGCTTGATCCCAAGCACAGCCGACTCGACGAGTTTGCCTACCACCATCGATGTGCGCGATGCGACAGTAGGTCCACTATTCGGTACGAGCCGAGTGTCAGGTCGAACAATCTGGATCAGTTCGTAATCGATGCCCAATGTCTCTGCCGCGATCTGAGAGAAGATCGTATTCGTCCCCTGCCCAATCTCAGTACTCGCGGCGAGTATGCGCACAATTCCATTTCGTGTGGCTTCAGCTGAGACAACTGATTGTAGATAGACTTCTCCTGATCCAGTGAAGCCGGCGCCATGCATGAACGACGCGAACCCGATCCCACGCTTTACTCGCGATAGCTTGTTCTCTCGTGCAAATCGTTCCTGTTTTTCGTGATAGTTGCTCAGCTTGAAAGCCCTGTGCAGCAGTCCATTCATGTCGACGCGTTCGCGAATCACCTGGTTTGTAGCTGTTGTTTCGCCTTCTCTAATGAAATTACGACTACGAAATTCTTCCGGGGTTAAGCCTACCGCTCGTGCTACTTTGTCGAAGTGTCGTTCCAGGGCGAAGATGCTTTGTGGGGCACCGAATCCTCTGAAAGCGCCATGCGGTGGACAATTCGTTGCAACAGCCTTACTGCGTATCCTTACATTCGGGCAACTGTACGGACCAGCGGCGTGAATTGTCCCTCGAGATAACACGACCGGCGACAGCGTGCAGTAAGCCCCCCCGTCAATCGTAAACTCGATTTCCATGGCAACGAGTTTGCCGCCCCTGGTAACACCAGTTTTGTGTCGGGTTCTCGAGGGGTGACGTTTGGTTGTGGCCACCATGTCCTCCGCCCGATCGTAAATCATTTTTACCGGTTTGCCCGACTTCCAGGCCAGCAATGCGGCGTGTCCGGCAATGATGGATGGATACTCCTCTTTACCACCAAACCCACCACCTGTCTCCGTCTGAATAACGCGAACCTTTTCTTCGGGTAGATCGAATAGTTTTATGAGGGCCTTATGCACATAATAGGGACATTGCATTGAACCCCAGACGGTAACACCGTCCTCTGGATTAGCGATGGCGATCGCACCATTGTTTTCAATATACAGTTGTTCCTGTGCTCCGGTTACATATTCGCCTTCGACGATAACTGCGGCATCAGACCAGGCATCGTCGACGTTTCCTTTATCAACAAGAAAGCGTTTGAACACATTGTCTTCGCCCCAGATGATTTGTTTTTGTGCTACTGACTCTTCGAGAGAAAAAACGGCCGGCAGCGGTTCTATGTCTATTAACACGTTGCGTCGCGCTTCTTCTAAAAGATGTTTGTCTTCATGCGCCAGTAAAACGATTGGCTCTTCGGGGTGATTAATATTCGTGTGAGCGAGATAAGGTTGGTCGTCGAGTATTAAGGCTACATGATTGGCGCCGGGGATATCTGTTGCTGTGACTATGACGAATTCGTCCCACGGTAGATCGCCGCCATAGGTAATCTTCCTTATCCTGCCACGAGGATTGGGGCTGCGAACCGTGACACCATGTAGCAATTTGGGAAACGTGAGGTCGTCGACATACAGTGCACGGCCAGTAACTTTTTCGCGTCCTTCTTTTCGTGGTACCGGTTTACCGAGAGGGTGTGTGTGCATTGATTGGAAAATTCTGATTATGCGTTACGAGCGGGTTGATAATAGCGCAGCAGTTCATCAGGTGGGAATATAACCACATACCATTTTCACCGCCAACGGCGCGCTGCCGAACGAGAGCTCTTGCGCAACGCGGTGTTCTGTTCACTCAGTCTGCGCCTCAAATTTCACGTGTTCCAACAGCAGCAAGCCGATTGAAATCAAAGCCAGCACATACATTACTGGATGTATTTCGCGCCTGCGTCCAACTAACAAATACAGGCCGACGTGCGAAATAAACCCCCAGAGGATTCCCTGCGTAATTGAAAACGTCAATGGGATCAGAATGATTGTCAGAAACGCGGGAAGACCTTCTTCAATGCGACTGAATCTTATTTCACCGACATTTCTAAACATCGACGCACCAACCAGAATCAACACACCTGCCGTTGCATAGGGAGGAACCATGCCCGCAAGTGGCGCTAGAAAAAAGCAGGGCAGAAAGCATAGCGCAGTAAAAACCGACGTGAGACCAGTGCGGCCTCCCATGTTGATTCCGGCAACGCTTTCAACGTATGCAGTTCCTGAGGATGAACCAGCCAGGCCTGCCCCGAGCGTTGCAACGGAATCCACTATCAAACCCTGACGCAGATTGCGCGGGTGGCCCTGTTCGTCCAGCAAGTCGGCTGCGTGTGCAACCCCGATGAAAGTAGAAATCGAATCGAACAGATCCGTAAATAGGACCGCGACAATGGCAGGGAGTAGCGCAAGCTTTAATGCCCCCAGTGCATCCAGTTTGAAAAAGACTGTGTGAAAGTCAGGTGCACTCAGCAAACTTTCAGGCGCCTTTACCATGCCGGCCGCCCAGGCAAGCACTGTCACAATGACAATGCCAGCGAGAAATGCCAGCGCGCTGCGACGAATCATCAGAAAGACGGTGATTACAACTGCAAGAATCGTCAGCAGGGATTTTTCATCAAGCACGCCGAGTCGGACGAACGTCACAGGATCAGCAACTACGAAGCCCGCATTCCTAAGTCCAATAAAGGTCAGGAAGATCCCGATACCTGCAGCGGTCGCCGTTCGCAGTTCACCGGGGATAGCCTTCGCAATCGTTTCCCGGATCGGAGTTACTGAAATTAGCAAAAAGAGGACTCCGGCCCAAAAGATTATTCCTAATGCGACTTGCCACCACACTTTTTGCGTCAGAATGATTGTGAAGGTGAAGAAGGCATTCAGCCCCATGCCAGGTGCAACAGCGAATGGAAGCCTCGCATAAACTCCCATCAACAATGTCATCAAAAAACAGACGAGCACGGTGGCCGTTAGAACGCCACTGAAGGCCATGCCGGTGCCCGGAGTTGAGAGGATCGAAGGGTTTACAATCACGATGTACGACATCGTGAAGAATGTGGTAATGCCAGCAATCGCCTCAGTGCGGATGCTTGTGGCTGGTTCGTTGGCAGCATTCATTCCAGGTGTCAACTCGCTAGAAGATCGCGAGTCTATGACACCGAACGCCACTGGGCAATAGGTTTCCTGACGGGATTAACCCGTCGCAGATCCGGTGGTACCGTTAAGGAATGCTTCACGGAGTCGACGGGCAGATTCATTTCGGGGTTAGCTGCATGAAGCAAAACTCCTACGGCGCAAGAAAGATCAGCAGATACAGAAACCCGAGGCTCGTCGCGCCGGGTTTCTGTTCATCAGCCGGCAGGGAGTTCCCCAACTTTCTGCCTGCTGACAATCGCAGGTCACTTTTTAGCCATAGACACAGTCTGTATCTGTGTCTTATTCGCATTCTTTGTCCACGCCTGACGTTCTGCCCGGCTCATGATCGTTCTCAATGAGTTTCCGTCTCCCATCCACGCCTCGCAAAGAAAAATTTGTTGTCCATAGCGCTGGAAGACAAGTCGCGGGAGCCGAGCTAGTGGATTTGTAGTGTCAGTCAGTTGCAGCAGAACGCTCGCCTTGCCACTTATGCTTTTTATTTTGATTATAGTGAGGTTCGAAGTGTGGCTCGCGATCTCAACTGAGTACTTACCCGCAGGCAGCATTACATGATTGGCGCTGAATGCGAACGGCACACTCGCAACCAACTCCTGAGTTCTCGCCTGTGCGCTTGCTGTTACTACAGACAGACAACCTACAAACAAAACTGTAACTGAAATTCGAAATAGGTGCTTGGTCATTTAATTACTCCTTCTAATGCTCACTGTCAGCGCCACCACTTGCCATTGCAACGAAGTCGTGCCTGACGGTTTGAGCTTCACTCACTAACGCGTAAGTGCGAGTCAAAATCCCTCACGACAATTCACTTGTTGTTGTAGAATCCCGCTGACGTAAAAATCGGCCACATTCAAGAGCTGATACAGAAGTGCATTCATCAGCCTCGTCTTTGTAAGTCTCAGCGATTTGAATCAATGGAACCGCCCGAGAGTGTTACCCAGTTATTGGTCGATTGGAGCCGAGGAGACCAAACCGCTCTCGACAAACTGATGCCGCTGGTCTATAGCGAATTGCGTCGTTTGGCGACCAACTATCTGCGTCATGAGAGGGTGGGGCACACATTGCAACCCACGGCACTGGTCAATGAAGCATATCTTAAGTTGGTAGACCAGAAGCACGGGAAATGGCAGAACCGGGCGCAATTCTTTGGCATCTCCGCCCAGTTAATGCGCCGCATTCTTGTTGACCACGCGCGGCAACATCAGGCAGCGAAGCGTGGCGGTTTGGATCAAAAAAGACTTTCAATTACCAGCGCCGAGGCTCTCGTAAAACAGCAGCAAACCGACTTACTCGCACTAAATGAAGCACTCGATGAGTTGACGCGGCTGGATCCTCAACAGAGCAAAATTGTGGAACTGCGGTACTTCGGTGGTCTTTCTATTGAGGAAGCAGCGAAAGTTTTGGGGGTCGGACACGCAACGGTAGAGCGCGATTGGAAGATGGCACGCGCATGGTTACGGAGAAGGCTCGAGTGAATGACGTGACGTTAATACTTTGTATGCTCGACATCCTTTTGTTGGCGATAATTTAGACATTGGGTCAGTCCGGAACCGAAACTTCGACTTGGCGAGCTCCACATACCGTTTGGCATGGTCGGTTCACGAAGCGCTTTGCATTGATGAGGGAACTTCCGCGTTAAGTGCGCGTTCTCTGTAGCACTGAATTGTATCCACATGGAGGCGACGGTTGACCCCTGAGCGTTGGTTAAAGCTGAAAGAAATATTCGATTCGGCGATCAAATATCAGCCGGACCAGAGAGCGATGTTTCTTGCCGAAGCTTGCTCCGGCGACTACAGCTTACGCAGCGAGGTCGAGTCGCTTATCGCCTCGCATGAGCGATCAGGGAGCTTCATCGACTCCCCTGCCTATGAAGCCGCCGCGGAATTGTTTGTTAAGGAGCACAGTGATTTGGTTCCGGGCGAGAAAATAGGATCATACGAGATACTGTCATTCATCAGCCGCGGCGGCATGGGAGAAGTTTACCTGGCTCAGGATAGACGGCTCAGTCGCAAAGTGGCTTTGAAATTGTTGCCAAACTCGTTTACTCGCGATAGCGATCGACTGCGGCGGTTCGAACAGGAAGCACGCGCGGCTTCCGCATTGAATCATCCGAACATAATTACCATTTACGAGATTCGTCAGGTCGGTTCGACTCACGCAATCGCGACGGAGTTTGTCGAAGGGCAAACTCTGCGGCAACGACTTAATGGCTCGGCCCTGACCGTCGGCGAGGCGTTAACTATTTCGATTCAGATTGCAGATGCACTTTCCGCCGCTCACAAGGCCGGTATCATTCATCGTGATATAAAACCCGACAACATCATGTTGCGGCCCGATGGTTATGTGAAGGTGCTCGACTTCGGACTCGCCAAGCTAAGCGAACAGGCTCCAGCCAGCATTGCAGCGGAGGCGCCCACCAGGCAGGTGCGAACCGGTTCGGGCATCGTGATGGGCACTGCGGGGTACATGTCGCCCGAACAGGCGCGTGGCATTCCTGTTGATAGTCGATCCGACATCTTCAGTTTGGGCGCTGTGATTTACGAGATGGTTGCACGACGTAAGCCATTTCATGGCGATACCCCGAGCGACACGCTGGCGGCAATACTCAAGACTGAGCCGCCCCCTCTTTCACAGGTAATAGCAGGTGCGCCGCCGGAACTTGTCCGTATCGTCAGCAAGTCGTTGATAAAGGATCGAGAAGAACGGTATCAGGTTGTCAAAGATCTTCTAATTGATTTGCGCACTCTAAAGCAGGAGCTCGATTTTCAGGCGAAGCTCGGACAATCGGTCGTGCCTGAACTCGCCGGGGCGACCACTGTTAACCGAGCGGCCGACACTTCAAATACTGCAGCACGGGATGGTCGAAGTGGGCTAAGTTCAATTACAGATTCCGTTAGTCTGGAGATCAAGCGACACAAAATTGGAAGCGCTGTCGTCGCGTTCATCATCCTCATATTATTCATGGCTGGCGCATTCGGATTTTATAAGCTTTTGAATCCCACTCCCCTAGTGGCGCATTTTCAAAATATGAAGCTAACGCGGCTGACTAATTCTGGAAATGCGATCGACGCGACTATCTCTCCTGATGGGAAGTACCTCGTCTATGTGTTGAGTGATAGAAGCAAACAAAGCTTATGGATCAGACAAGTCAGTACAGCCAACGACAAACAGATCTTACCACCCGCACGTGTGGGCTTTTTCGGAATCACTTTTTCTCGAGACGGGAACGACCTTTACTATGCAGTAAAAGCCAATCTCGATTCAGGTGTTCTCTATAAGATTCCGGTTTTGGGCGGAACGCCCATAAAAATTCTCGAACAAATTGATTGCCCGGTTAGTTTCTCACCTGATGGCAAGCAATTCGCGTTTTTAAGGTCGAATTCTACGAATGTAGGTGAGAGCCTGCTCATCGTGGCAAATGGCGACGGAAGTGGTGAACGAACTTTATCCACGAGGAAGTTGCCTGAAAAGTTTTCACCACTCTTTTTTACGGGCCCAGCGTGGTCACCGGATGGGAAGTTGATAGCGGTCACAGTTGCTACAACTGGTGGGTCGAGTCGTGTCGTTGCAGTTTCAGCTGCTGGTGGAGCGGAGCGGCCGTTGTCCGCTGAAACGTGGGCGTTCGCAGGCAGAGTGGAGTGGCTTACTGATATGTCAGGACTCCTGGTTATCGCTGGTGACGCGCCGGCTGTGTCACAGGTGTGGATTATCGACTATCCAAATGGCGCCACACGTCGAGTCACGAATGATTTGAATAGCTATCGCACAGTTGGTTTGACTGCTGACGGGACAAAGTTCAGCACTATCCAGGCAAATGGTCTTGTTAATGTTTGGGTGCTTCCACACGGCGATTCATCGCGAGCCGTGCAATTGCCAACTGGAAACGTCGGTTTTTATGGGGCACAGGGCAATACGGTTTGCTGGACTTCTGATGGCCACATTGTATTTATCTCGAATGAAGGTGGAGCATCAGATATCTGGTCAATGGATCCGGATGGCAACAATCGTAAGCAGCTGACTTCAGGTGGGGGCTCGAACCTGAGTCCAGTCGTTACTCCTGATGGCCGATACATCGTGTTCTCGTCGACGCGAAATGGTGCAAAGAATATCTGGAGGATCAATGTAGACGGGAGCAACGCCACCCGCCTCACTTCGGGCTTGGCGGAATTGATACCTGACGTGTCGGCTGATGGCAAATGGGTCGCTTACACGGTCGCTGAAGGCGCGAAACCCACTTTGTGGAAAGTTTCTATCGATGGTGGCACACCGGTGCAACTGACAGATCACTTTGGCGAGATGCCGACTTTTTCTCCAGACGGACAAAAGATCGCATTCCTTTATGCTGACTCGCCTGATCCCTATGCTCCCCCGAACCGAATCGGAATAATAGAAGCCAGCGGCACACTTGAAAAGACTGTCGAAATGCCACCGAGCGGTACAGTGTCTGCCGTAATCCACTGGTCGGTGGATGGCAAATCCATACTCTACAGCGTCAATATGAACAACGTCAGCAATATCTGGAGTCAATCAATTGATGGCGGGCCACCTAAGCAGGTGACGGATTTCAAGGACAGTTTGATGACGGGTTTTGCGTGGAGTCGAGATGGAAAGAATCTCGTGTGCAGTCGGGGAGTGTTGATGCGTGATGCGGTATTAATTACCGACGTTAAGTAAGCTTAATGCCTTGGTGAACTGCGAGACGTCGCGTTGTCAGAGTAGGGGTGGTTATGTTTTGCGATCACCTCCAGCGTAACTCGCATGATGCGCCGGCGCTCAACTCGCTCTATGTGAAAGCGAAGTCCATTGTGATTTACTACTTCCCCGGGTTTTAGTACATGACCTGCCTCTGTCATCAAAAACCCTCCAATTGTTGTGTAAGATTCTGATTCCGGCAAAGAAAGCTGGAGGCGGCGATTCAGGTCGCGGACTGCAAGACCACCGGCCAGAACATATTTCTGGTCACCCAGATCAGTGATTTGTTCGTTTACCTCTTCATCATGTTCGTCGGAGATGTCACCAACGATTTCTTCGAGGAGGTCCTCCAGCGTAATGATTCCTTCCAAACCTCCATGTTCGTCCACCACGAACCCGAAGTGTGCTTTCGCCTTTTGCATTTGGCGCAAGACGTCTTCCAGCCTGGCTGTGTCAACAACATAGAGCGGCGGCTGCAACACATCTGCCAGCCGAAATTTTTCAGGCGACAGCAAATACGACATCACGTCCTTGCTGTGTATAAAACCAATTACATCATCGAGTGATTCACGATAGACAGGCAGACGCGAGTAACGATATTGCTCGAAGGCCTTACCAATCTCTTCTAATGAGCAGTCACTTGATATCGCGGCCATTTCGGTTCGCGGCACCATCGCTTCACGGACGACTGTGTCTGAAAATTCAAAGACGCGATGAATCAGGCGCCTTTCTTCGGCCCTCAGATAGCCACTTTCGCGAGCAATATCCACGAGCTGCCGTAGTTCAGTCTCCGTGTAGACTGAAGCACGTTCCAGACTAGACTTGAGGCCGATCAGGCGAGCGACGGCACTTCCGGTTTTGTTTAGTAACCACAGCGGAGGGCGGAACGTGTTCGCGAATAGCTCCAGGGGTCGAGAGGCAAACAAAGCAACACGTTCCGCACTTTCAAGCGCAACCATTTTGGGAACGAGTTCGCCAAGGACTATGTGTAGAAAGCTGATGCCTGAAAAAGCAACAACGAGGGCCAGCACGTGAGCAATGTAATTTGCCCGGCCTGTCGGTGCGACAGCGGAAGCCAGCGGCTCAAGCAGGTGGGCGATCGTTGGTTCTCCAATCCAGCCGAGTGCCAGGGAGGCTAGCGTGACGCCGAGTTGAACAGCCGAAATAAACACAGTTGGATCATTCAACAAACGAAGAGCTGCTTGAGCACTGCGGCTACCGGCTTTGGCGCGAGTTTCAAGTCGTGTGTGTCGTACTGAAACGAGTGCGAATTCGGAAGCGACGAAGAACGCATTCGCGCAGATCAGTGCACCAACCAACATGAGTTTGAGCAACGCAGTCATGTGAGGAATCCGCCTCGGTCAACGGTCGAGAAGCCTATTTTGGAATTACTATCAGGTTCGTCCATCATTTTTGGAGGAATGCGGATTATAACATGGCGAATGTGGGCGGCCATGTCGCGGTCCGACGGTGTGGAAAGCCGAATACACCGCAGCCTCAACCTTCCATGCGCCAAAGGCAATCATAAACCGATGATTTTGTTCAGACGCCGTGAGGATTAGATCAGTGACCGGCAGCAGCACTAGCCGCCCGAGCACGCGCTGGACGACGGTCGTGCTTCGTGCAAGCGCGAGCAAGCGCCTGATCGACACGTGGTTCAATGTTGCATTCCGGTTGCCTGCAGACGGCTGCGAGCTCTGAAACTACCAGGTAACGTGATCGCTCCAGCATTCGCTGTTCGCGAAATGACAAGGGCTTTAAATTGCTGAGGTACGTCAAATGCTTAAGCACGTCTGCGACTTCA
Organism: Pyrinomonadaceae bacterium; assembly: GCA_046262775.1. Taxonomy (GTDB): domain Bacteria; phylum Acidobacteriota; class Blastocatellia; order Pyrinomonadales; family Pyrinomonadaceae; genus PSRF01. Next base: position 17,273 of record JBHEMC010000008.1, read on the forward strand.
AAGATGTCACCAGTCCGCATTTTCTCCGAGAATTCTTTGAAGCGATCCTTCCAATCGTTAGCGGGGGATGTGAAATCATCTGCCAAAGCTTTTAACAGCATTTCGCACTCACCCGAGGAGATTGGAGCTCTCAAGCCCACCTCAGCAGCATTGGGTACGGGAACTAAGACCAGGGAATTATTAGCAGCAAGACGAAGCGTGTAGAAGGGAAGAAGTGTTGCACCTATTTGCTTCTGTTCAATCTGCTCGATGGTCCCGATTCCATGATTCGGGTAAACGACTTTCTGGCCGACTTTGAAGCCCACCATGCACCTCCATCGAATTTTGAAAAATCAGACTGCGCCGCACGCGCGGGTCTGGGGGAAAATCCGGCGACGCAGAAGCGTCGGGCCTAATTTGGCAAGTGATTGGAGTCTAACAAGCGGTCTTGCGAAGCGTCAAGGTTCTCACCGGCGTTAGATTGCGTAAAGTGTCGCAAGCTAATTCCAAACTGCGGCGACGAAACTATTGCTCGTGCTTCTGTCTACGATGTTCAAGTTGATCGAGAACTCCCGGTTGGTCCTTAAGTTCAGTAAGTGGCAGCAGTTGTTCGCGTAAATAATTCCAGTCGAGTTGTCCAGTTTCGCGAGTAATCACGTTACCGACATCGATCCAGTCCTGCTCGCGTCGAGCAAATGCCTTAACACAATTAGTTCTTCCGCTGAACAGGTTCGCAATGAAACCTTTGGGGGAGAAATAAACATCGACGACCGCTCCACGATCAGTAGTTCATAGTGTAAAGCAGCCAGCGCAATGTCGAGACCAACGACTGTTTCCGACTGAAGCAAGAGCACACGCGCTCGATCGCAAAATTTTGAGCGTTGGGTATGCGTGCCGGGAATCTTTTCAGTAAACTTTCAACGAACGGTAATTTGGAACCGAAACCAGTAAAAAGGGTGAGGTCAGCGTCAATCGTCTCCCTGGGTTCTCCCCATCGTACGAGGGCTATCCCGCCAATGAAGCAAAAGCGCCAACACTGTTCTTGACAGAATGATTTGAGATCAGCAGCAGCTTTGATGACTTCATTCACGGACAGTGGCTTTCTGGAAAAGACGCTGTTGCTCAACCAGTCCGGAATATGGTTTAGGAGCGCGCGGCCCTTCTCTATAATCGAAAATCCCGCAGAGCAACGAAATCGTGTTGTATGTATCGAGCTTGGGGAGGTCTTCGCGATGTATGCGCTCGAGATCAGCAGCGGCGAGTTTCCAGGTGTTTGCTCACTGCTTACCGGCAGCGACTTGGTCAGGAGTCCATGTTGAAAGAGCCGATTCTTACATGTTTGTAGAAGATCTAAAGGTTTAATGCTGGAAAGCGGTTGCGGGCCATCACTGCAGCTTGTACGCGAACGAAAAGTGCCGGGATTTTAGCAGCGCTTGAGGTCTAGTTTGAATTTCGACCCGACAACTTCTTCAAAACGCTTGAAACTGTCTTGCGCAATATAGCAACAATTTGGTCCGGTTTCTTAAATAACTACTCGCCCTCATTACAACCTCTTGCGAAGGCGGAGGATTAAGGTTAACGCACATTGCGTCCTACAATTCCACGCGATTTAAGGTAGAATCTGCTGCGCACCCGGAACTAAGCAGCGTTTCTCTATGGCCCTCTTAAAAATCACCGACGCCAGCGGTCGCCAATGGCAATACAACTTCGTTCCGCCAACTGTCTGCACTATAGGACGCGCCCCGGACAATGTAGTTGTCCTCGATGATCCTCGTGCTTCTCGATATCACGCGCACATCAAGTCGACCGACAGCGGAACTTTTACAATCATTGATGGCGCTATCATCAATGGTCAGTTGCGTCGCAGTGCAAATAAGGTGTTCATAAACGGTGAATCGAGTTTTGAATATCAGCTGAAGAATGACGATCGAATTACTATCGGCGCGAGTACTCTCCGTTTCGAGCAACCTGCCGAGGAACGGACGACGGATGTTCGTTATGACGACAAACCTCTAGGCCACACCCAACTGCTCATTTCAGCGAACGATGTGATGAGCACCGTGTTGCGGTCGAAAGCCGAGGAGGTAACCTCGAGTTCGCCCTCGCGGGATAAGGTGCTGGAAGCGTTGCAGCGAAAGGCAAATATTCTCAGCGCTCTATACGAGATGAGTAAGACACTCGGCTCAGTTTTTGATTTAAATGCGATCTTCGCAAAAGCCACTGACATTATCTTCCGATCAACTCCGGCCGATCGTGTTGTTGCGTTGATCGCAGATGCGTCGGGAAATGGTAACGTTGCAGAAGTTCAGTTGACGCCGATCGCGATGCGTGCACGAGACGACAAGCTCGAGGCACACGCACGTAAACTTTCTATCGGCAGAACCATTACGCGCAAAGTAATGAAAGATCGCGTTGCGTTGTTGTCTCAGGATGCTGCGGCGGATGAACAGTTTGCGGGCGTCGATTCAATCGTCTCGCAAGGTGTACGGTCGACAATTTGTGCACCACTGGTTGCAGAGACACGCGTTCATGGTGCTCTTTATGCAGATCGGCTCGATCCGTTTGCCGCCTTCAAGCCGGATGACCTCGAGTTGATCAGCGCAGTTGCTGCGCAAACAGCGATAGCTGTAGAAAATGCTCGCGCCCACGAACGTCTCGCCCGAGAAGAGGTCGCCCGGGCAAACTACAGTCGATTCTTACCCGAGTATGTGGTGAAACAAATGTTGGAGCACCCCGATTCCTTCAAGCTCGGTGGTGTCAATCAGACGATAACGATACTGTTTGCGGATATCCGCGGTTTTACCAGAATTTCAGAACATGCGCCGCCGGAGAAAATTGTAAGCTTGTTGAATCGTTATTTCTCAGCAATGACTGACATCATCTTTGCCCACGGCGGAACGCTCGATAAATATCTCGGCGACGGATTGATGGCGCTGTTTGGCGCCCCAACTGTCACTCCTGAAGATGCTTCCAATGCCGTCAATGCTGCGGTTGCCATGCAACGGCGAGTACTCGGGATCAATCAGGAATTGCGTGACGAGGGTTTACCTGAAATCGGAGTCGGCATGGGCCTGCACACCGGAGAGGTCATAGTTGGTTACATTGGCTCTGAACGCCGATCTGAGTACACCGCGATAGGAGACACGGTAAACACGTCGTCACGTTTAGAGTCGAACGCTAAGGGCGGTGAGATTTTGTTGAGCGACGCTACAGCAAAGGCCGCGCATAGTCGTTACAAATTAAAGGCACGTGAACCTATCATGGTTAAGAACCGCGAACAACCAGTAATACTGTGGGAAGTTGATTGGACGCGCGCCACCGGGTCGTTCTAGTGCAGTCGTGGTTGTATCTGGCTTTCAATAGTCTTCAAGGAGATCGAGAGGGGTGGACGCTACGGATGGTTCGTCTAGTCCGTTGGCGTTCACCTCTTTAGTATTGGCGTGACAATCGAGAATTATGTCGTTATTCAGGAAAACTGGATCCTTCATGGGTCTTAGCGCTTTGCGGAACCTGGTTTCCGATTCCCTGGCGATCGACATGGGATCAGCCAGTACGATCATTGCTGTCCGCGGCCGGGGCGTTGTAGTTGATGAGCCTTCGGTAGTCGCCGTCGACAAAATTACCGGGGAAGTCATAGCCGTTGGTAATGAGGCTCGGAAGATGCAGGGTCGCGAAGCACGTGACGTTGCGGTGATTGCACCTTTAATTGATGGCGTTGTCGCGGATTTCGAGCGGACCAGGGCGATGCTCGATCATTTTGTGCGAGAAGCTCGCAGTGGCACTTCGCACTTCAGTCGTCGCGCGATCATGAGTGTCTTATCTGAAGTGACGCAAGTTGAACAGCGCGCCTTATTGAGCGCTGCGGAAGAAGCGCACATCGGTCGCGTTTATATGATTGAGGAAGGGCAGGCAGCCGCGATCGGAGCGGGTGTACCGATAAACGACGAGCACGCATCTGCAGTCGTGGACGTGGGTGGTGGCACGACGAATGTTGCCGCTATCGTAAGTGGATCGATTATCGCCGCGCGTGCTGAGCGAATCGGTAGTTCAGACATTGATGCCGCAATCATGGATCGTTTGCGGCGTCATCACGGCTTAACGATTGGCATCCCCACGGCAGAGCGTCTAAAGCTTGAACTCAGCGCTGCTATCGAGCCGGCGGATCCAACGAAGAAGACGAAGGTACGTGGGCGCGACGTTCAAACCGGCAAACCGGGCGCAGTGGAGATTTCAGCGGCCGAGATCTTTTCAGTAACGTTGCCAATGGTGCGGCGCATCAGTGATGAAGTCCAATTTATGTTGACAGAACTTTCTCCCGAAGTCGCAGGCGACATATTTGAACGCGGCATTATTCTCACAGGAGGCGGTGCGCTGCTTTATGGGCTGCCTGAATACCTCCAAAAGGAACTTGGATTAAATGTAAGAGTTGCCGATGAACCGCGATTTGCAATCGTTCGAGGCCTGTCGCAATTGTTCGAAGAACCGTTATTGCTGCGCCGCGTTGCGCGAACCGAATCCCAACTGTTGATCGAAAGCAAGGCCACAGCATTCGAGACATGATTCCCATCAAATGAGTATTTTGACTTTCTACAAACGCAGAATTACCGTCGCTCGAATCTATAGCATCCCCGTTCGGATTGACTACCGCTGGTTCGTGGTTTTTTTCCTGAGTGTTTGGCTGATCGCCGTCAACCTCAGTCGCGGCGGCATGTGGGTCGGAACGCTTAAGCTACTGCCGGTGAGCGCGGCCACTGCCTGGATTTTGGGCGTCGTTACCACGTTAGGTCTATTTCTTTCCGTGTTTGGACACGAACTCTCTCACGCATTAATGGGTCGCGCGGAAGGAATCGCCATTGAAGAAATTGTGCTGCATCCATTCGGAGGCCTCGCTCGACTACGCAACGAGCCGCAGAGTCCTCGCGCCGAATTCCGAATTGCAGTCGCTGGGCCAGCGGCAAGTTTCTTATTTGGTTTGGTTGGATTTGGAGCGATGTTTCTCGCAATGGCCGCAAACTACGCGACGGTAGCGGGAGTTTTGTTTCTGATCAGCGCTGGTAACCTCTTACTGGCGGTATTCAATTTGTTCCCCGGCTATCCTTTGGATGGTGGTCGTGTGTTGCGCGCAATGTTGTGGCGCAAGACAGGAGATATCACTGAAGCTACGCGGATGGCTGGTATCTGCGGAATGTTGATAGCCGCGATACTAATCATCTTTGGAGTCTACATGGCGATCGCGCCGAACTTTCGCGCTTACTTCATGGGACTCTGGTCCATTCTGGTTGGTGTTTTCCTGTTTGATGCGGCTTACAGCGTAGTGCGTCACGCGCGCAGAGGTCATAGACACATTGTGCAAGAGGCTATGTCTGCACCGTTTGCGATCGAACCTGACATGCTCATCAGTCACCTGATAGATTCAGTGCTCCCGCTGCACAGGCAAACCGCCTTTCCAGTGGCTGTCGATCGGCGTTTGCACGGGATTCTCGCACTAGCGGATCTGAAATCAATCCCGCGGGAAAGTTGGCGGAACACGCGAGCCAAAGACGTTATGAGACCCGTTGCCCCTCGCTTTTTTGTCGAGCCAACTTCGCCACTTGATTATGCTCAAGAGTTAATGAAAAGAAATGGCGTTGGTTCAGTGGCTGTCGTCAGCAGCAGGGGAGAACTGGTTGGCTATTTGCAAAGCGGCAAATTCAAAGGTCGCAGGCGCACACGGCAAGTGAAAACAAAACTCGCGTAAGCCACAGAGCCAGCGCGGGGGCTAGATCGAAAAGAACTACCTCATCGCCTTACTTCATCCGCGGCATTCGCCGGAAACCTGTCAGTAATATCTTCATAACCGCAAAATCTCGCCATTGCCACTACGGAAATTTTCCGCGATAATCCAAACAGAGCTAACATCTCGTAGCTGAAGGAAATTTCGCATGTTGGCCGTACTCGGGGCGCTCTTTGCGAATACATTAATAGCAGTATTGAAGCTGGCTGCCGCCTTTATCACTGGATCGTCCGGAATGATGGCTGAAGCGCTTCACTCCGTTGCAGACACGGCGAATCAGATTTTCCTGCTGTTAGGTTTGCGGTTCTACAAACGACCGGCATCGAAAAAACATCCCTTCGGGTACGGAAAAGAGCGGTTTTTCTGGTCTTTTATAGCAGCCATCTTCATCTTTGGCGTCGGTGCGACCTACGCAATTTACGAGGGAATCGTAAAAATTCGGCATCCGCATGCGCCGACAAATTTGAAATGGGCATACGCGGTCCTCGGCTTATCGTTTTTGTTGGAAAGCGTCTCCATTAGAATTGCCATTTATCAGGAGATGGGTGAGGCGCGGCATGAGGGCTTAAAGTTTTTTCAGTACCTTCGCGAGTCGAAGGATCCGACTCCGAAGACGGTGCTTTTTGAAGATTCAGCAGCTCTACTCGGGCTTGTAATCGCGACCACCGGTCTTCTCATGACTGAGTACCAGGTTGGTGGAAGCGCTGGAGCCTACTGGGACGGCGTGGCATCGGTGACAATCGGCGTGGTTCTGGCAATCGTCGCTTTTGCCCTGGCGCGAACGTCGCGCGCTTTGTTGTTAGGCGAGGCTGCAACTCCGCAAATTGTGCGGACAATACGACAGGCGATCCAGACTCATCCAAACGTAGAAAACGTTGTCGAGTTGCTGACAATGCATTTGGCGCCAAAAGAGATTCTGGTGAATGCGCACGTTAAGTTGCGTGATGGTCTTCTAACGGACGAAGTTGAGCGAACGGTTGAAGAAATAGAAGACCTGATGAGGCGCGCTGAGCCGATGGTACAAATGATTTTTGTTGAAGCTGCGCGGAACGGGCATAAGGTTACTCGTAGACAGAGCATGCAGCCGGTGGGCTAAGTGCGGGATTTCGATCGCGTTGGGGAGAAACTAAATTGCAATTGCTATCTGGCGCTTCGCAAATTCCCATTGAACGAAAATTAGATGCTACTTCTACTGCCATACACAGAGTATTTAAGACGCGTCGTTGAACCGCGGAATATCGCGGACATCGCGCTCGTCTTCTTGCTAGTGTATGCAGTTTTGAAACTCCTTCGGGGCACGCGTGCTGCCCCAATGACCGCCGGAATAGCAGTTCTCTTCCTCGTTTACTGGCTTTCCGTCAAACAGGATCTCGCAACTTTGGAGTTCGTTCTTCGAAATGGACTTCTCTACATCGGTATTGCCATCATCGTCCTTTTCCAGTCCGAAATCCGACAAGCGCTAATCTCGTTCGGCAACCGCTTCCGAATCCCGTTTACACGTGCTCACCACGGCCAGTTTGGAGAAGGCGTTTACGATGAAATTGTGCTTGCGGCTACCACGCTGGCTTCGACAAAAACCGGCGCACTGATCGTCATCGAGCGAGCCGTTGGTCTCAAGAACGTTACGGACGGTGGTGTACAACTCGACGCGGAACTCAGTTACGACCTGCTGGTGAGTATTTTCAATACCGCGAGTCCGCTTCACGATGGTGCTGTTGTAGTCCGACGGCACCGTGTCGCAGCCGCTTCATGCTTCTTGCCTCTAACGCTTAATCCGCGCCTATCAAAAGATCTGGGTACGCGGCACCGTGCTGCCATTGGTGTAACTGAAGATACTGACGCTGTCGCCGTCGTTGTATCGGAGGAGACGGGTCTGATTTCCTTTGTTCAAGCAGGCGAAATCAAGCGAGGACTCGATGCTACCAGATTGCGCGCATCGATATTCGAAGCCCTGAATGTCAACCCAAAGAAAGAAAAGGACGCGAAGAAGGTCTCTGAGGCAGACGCAGAAGCCGAAGAGATCGCCTCCGTCTGAGAAAACAGAACTAAATGCCTTTTCAGGATATCGACGACATTGCTACTGCCGAAGTTCCTCGTGCACCGACCGGCATCGAACGCATTCTGCGTAAGCTTTTTGTGGAAGACTGGAGCCTGAAGCTGCTGTCGTTGGCGGTCACCCTGGGATTGTGGTTTGCCGTTACGGGGCAAAATACGCCGACCACGACTCACGCGAATGTGCAGATCAAATACATCCAACCCGATTCATTGGAGATCAGCAACGACCCACCAAACAACGTCCAGGTGCTCCTCACCGGAAGCCGTCATAACCTCGACAGGCTAAGCGAACCTGATCTTGTCGCGACTGTAGACCTCAGCGATCAACGTGCGGGCGAACGCGTCGTACGTTTAACCGATCGCGCTCGGATGCCGCTGCCGGACGGCGTCAAGATAGATTCTTTTCAACCCGGAGCCATCACGCTTCGGCTCGAACCCGTTGTTGATAAGCAAGTGGAGGTCGAAGTGCAGGTCGAAGGAACTCCAGCTGAGGGATATGAAGTCTATGCAGTTCATCCAAGTAGCAGCTACATCACGTTGCACGGACCGGCGAGCCATGTCGAAGGCGTGCGCAAAGCACAAACGGAAATCATATCCGTGGCTGGCCGGATGGAAAGTCTGAGCGTCAAAAACATTGCAATCGATATCTCTGATCCGAAGATTGATGTCCTGGATAGAGTGATCGACGTCGATATTGAAATCGGCGAACATCGCAAGGAGAGGTCCTTCTCAAGCGTTCCCGTTATCGCGCCGAACGGGTTCGAGATTCAGCCGAGAATGGCGTTCGTCGTCGTGTATGGTTCGGCGACTGCGGTAGAACGACTGCAAGAGTCAGATATCAAACTGGTGGCCGATGTAACTGGAAACACGGTTACCCCCCGACTTGACCTGCCGTCAGAATTTCGAGAGCACGTCACATTAAAATCTTTAACACCTTCACAATTTATCAGGCTTAAATAAAAAATAATGAACTCGTTGTTTGGTACTGACGGCATTCGCGGAGAAGCGGGCCGCTTCCCGCTGGATTCCGCAACAGTAAAGCGCGTTGGAGAATCCCTCGCTTATCATCTTCGAACCCTGAGCGGCCGGGATCCGCTTATCGTGATCGGTCGCGACACGCGTGAATCGGGTCCGTGGCTGGAATCCGCCCTGACCGATGGAGCAGTTAAGGGAGGAGCCCGGTGTCAATCTGCTGGCGTGATCACTACGCCGGGAGTTGCTTATCTAACGCGTAGACTTGCAGCAGATGCTGGTGTCGTTCTAAGTGCCTCTCATAATCCGTATCGCGACAACGGCATTAAAATTTTTTCTCCATCCGGACAGAAGCTCGATGACCGCATCGAAACATTGATCGAAGCTGACATCAGTGGAGACACTAAAGACGTATCGCGGGCGGCTTCTGAAGCAGTCGTTGCTGGAAGTCTTCCTCATTCTGAAGAACAGTTGCGGCAGCAATATTTGAGTTTTCTGTCTCACGAGGTTGGGTACTCCCTTTCACTGCAGCGTCTGCACATTATCGTTGATTGTGCTAACGGTGCGAGCTCGTTAGTCGCTCCGCTTCTTTTTCAACAACTCGGAGCGAACGTTATTGCCATTAACGACAAGCCCGATGGTCGCAATATCAACTTGAATTGTGGCTCACTGCACATCAAGAGCCTTGCCGACAGAGTAGCGATTGAACATGCAGATCTGGGCATCGCTTTTGATGGCGACGCCGATCGTGCGTTGTTCATCGACGCAAACGGCAAGCTTGTGGACGGCGATGCAACATTGTGGGTGTTGGCAAATTATTTGCAGCAGCGAAAGGAATTGAGCCAGAACATCGTTGTCGCAACCGTCATGAGCAACATCGGTCTGGAGCTCGCGCTCGGCACCCGCGACATTCGACTGGTACGCACTGACGTTGGCGACAAGTACGTTTTGGAAGAGTTGTTGCGCCTGGATGCAAGTTTAGGAGGAGAACAATCTGGACATATTATTCTCCCCGCAATAAGCCTCGCTGGCGATGGAATGATCACTGCGTTGATGCTTCTACGGGCAACATGCGCGGAGGACAATTCTTTGTCGAATTTAACCGAAGGTTTTACGCGATACCCTCAGATCCTGCTCAACGTCCCGGTTCGAGAAAAACTACCGTTCGATGAAATTAGTGAGGTCGCGGCTGCCGTCCATGAGATCGAAAATAAGCTTAATCAAAACGGACGTTTACTCCTGCGGTATTCCGGAACCGAGCCGCTGGCGCGCATCATGATTGAGGGTGCGAATCAATCAGAGATCGAAGGATACGCTCAGAGTATTGCCTCCGTGATTGAGAAGGCAATTGGCTTATGACCCAAGGTCTCCGTGAAATTTCTACACTCAACTTGAGAAAAATATACAGTGTTTTTGACTTGCATCATGGTGCAAGGTACCGTGCTGACAGTTCCGTCACAGTGAAAAGCGGGTCCTAATGACCTCTCGAAAATGGCTCTTGCACGGCACGGCCATTGCGATGTATATTGTGGGGCAAGAGAGACGGTTGGTGGATCCTCCGTCTCAAGTGGTTGCTGGGGTGAGGACAGTAACCACGAATATGGATGGGCGCGACGCACTCCCACGTATGTCGCGCCCATTCGCTTTTATTGATAATCGACTCCTTTCCCTGACGGCGTGTTAGACTTCCGGCTGTGGGGTTCTGATTTGCCAGCTTCACTAATTTTTCACGCTACCACATGCAGCAAATTTCAAGTCGTCTTAACGGTGTTTCTAACCACGTTGAGATTAGGATTGCCTCTGGGGTTCGTCGACGAGCGGGCGAGATAGTCAAACAACTGGGTTCGGTGGCGCCAAAGCAGGTTGTGGTTATCTCGAATCGCATCGTTCTTCACCATTATGGAGCAGAAACAGTTGAGTCGCTTCGCCGCAAAGGTTGCCGGGTAGCCACCTGGTCCATGCCAGATGGGGAACGGCATAAGTCGTTCAACTCACTCGAACGCGCCGTCACGTTTCTCGCGCAGAATAGATTGGAACGGAATGATGTGGTAGTTGCACTCGGCGGTGGTGTAGTCGGCGATCTCGCGGGATTTGCTGCCGCGATTTATTTACGCGGCCTGCCGTTGATTCAGCTCCCTACAACGTTGCTTGCACAAGTGGATTCATCAGTCGGTGGCAAGACTGCGATCAATTTACCGTTTGGTAAAAATTTGGTCGGGGCTTTTCACCAGCCGGCGGCAGTCCTGATCGATCCCGAAACGTTGAGGACTTTGCCAGCACGCGAACTCACTTCTGGCTGCTGTGAAATGGTCAAGCAAGGCGCCGTCGCCAGCGCTCGATTGTTTTCACAGACAGTTTCATTCCTGCGGAAGATGGAAGCAGATCGTGATTGGTTGACAAGTGCAACGTTCGAAAAACTCATTGCCTCTCATTGCAGATTCAAGTCATCGATAGTGGCGCATGATGAACGTGAGTTGATCGGGCGCGCTGACGTCCAGTCGCGGAAGATTTTAAATTTCGGACACACCACAGCCCATGCCTTGGAAACAGTTACAGGTTACCGCTATTTTCGGCATGGAGAAGCGGTCGGATACGGAGTGTTGGTAGCCGGCGAAATTTCAAAAAGTCTGGGCTTGCTGGATGCACCCGAGTTAGAATCCTTACGTGAAGCTGTCCGTTTGTGCGGCCCTCTTCCTCGCACAAACCATTTGCATAGCGACGCAATCCTCGCGGCGCTCAAACATGATAAGAAACGAATTGGAGGTGCGATCAAGTGGGTGTTGTTGAGGGGCCTGGGTTCCCCCCTGATAGTCGATGGCGCTGAAGTAAGTGCGCGTTTGTTACGCACATCCCTCGAGCGAGCTCTATGGAGTTCATAACTACGTGAAATTTGATATGAAACTATCCAATGAACGGGGAAGCGCGCGCCTGAAGTTTTTGATCGTCGCAGCTACTGTAGGCGCGATGGTTTATGCGGGTTTTGTATATCTTCCATTTGTTTATAAATCATACCAGTATAAGGACCTGATGCAGCACTACGTTGATGTTGCCGTCGCGCTGGGTCATCCACCTACATGGGTCGGTGAGCAACTCACTAAGAACGGACCTGAGTATGACATTCCGGCAGATGCTGTTATAACTCCGCTTCTGGAAAACAATCGCGTCGAAGTGAGGGTGCAGTTTACCTGGCCAGTGGAGTTTCCCGGATACACATATCAATACGACTTCGATTACACCGCGAAAAGCCTTGCATTCCTCGATTCGAAGTAGTCTGTCGTTGGACTCTGAAATCTGGGTACTTAGTGAGCAGCCCCGTCAAGAAAAGCTTTTAACTTTCTCGAACGAGAGGGATGTCGGAGCTTCCTTAAAGCCTTCGCCTCAATCTGTCGGATACGTTCTCGCGTTACTGCAAAATGTTGGCCGACCTCTTCCAACGTATGTTCGGAGCCTGTAGTGCCAAGTCCAAAACGCATTTTGATCACTTTCTCTTCGCGCGGCGTTAAGGTTGCCAGGACTTCATCTGTAATCTCACGAAGGTTCGAGGCGACAACTGCATCGGCTGGATTGAGAATTGATTTGTCTTCAATAAAGTCTCCAAGGTGGGAATCTTCTTCCTCGCCAATCGGCGTCTCAAGTGAAATTGGTTCCTGAGCAATCTTCAGGACCTTCCTCACCTTCGATACGGGAATATCCATCTTCTTCGCGATCTCTTCGCTTGTTGGTTCGCGCCCCAGCTCCTGTACAAGCGATCGCGACGTGCGAATCAACTTGTTAATCGTTTCGATCATGTGCACTGGAATGCGAATCGTGCGTGCCTGGTCTGCAATGGCTCGCGTGATCGCCTGGCGAATCCACCAGGTCGCATAGGTCGAAAACTTGTAACCACGTCGCCATTCAAACTTGTCGACGGCTTTCATCAAACCGATATTGCCTTCCTGGATTAGATCGAGGAATTGCAATCCCCGGTTTGTATATTTCTTTGCAATCGATACAACGAGCCGAAGGTTAGCCTCTACGAGTTCCCGTTTCGCCTGTCCAGTTTGTTGTTCGCCGACGACAATAGCTTGCAGCGACCGTTTGATTTCGACAGGAGGAATGTTGTGATCGAGCTCGATTTGGTGGAGTCGTCGTCTACCGAGAAGGATGCGATGCTTAAATTCTTTTTGATCCTCGGGCTTGGTGCGTTTTCGACTTAGTTTTTCGGTGAAGCTTTCGATTTCGCGCTCAGAATCCCGAACAGATTTCTGGACGGCACGAACGCCGTTGATTAACCGCTGCCGGGCGCGTTCCGTAAGGTTAAGGCGTCCGATCTCCTGGGCAATTTCGAGGCGAACACGTGCGACTTTGCGTCGCAGTCGAAGTAACTTCTTACCTTTCTTGCCTCGGCACGCTTTCTGTTCTGCTCTTAATTTTTCCCATTCCTTCAGAGCCTGCTTGTAGAGCTTGCTGATATTTTGGATACCTTCGATGGTCCAGGCGCGATACTCATCTGCCTTGTCTTCATCGCCGGTTAGCTCTGCCTGTTCAGAAAAAATGACAATGTCGCGAATGTTGGCGCGGCCTGCCTCCAGATCCTCACCGATTCTAATCAGTTCCTTAACTGCAACCGGTGAGCGTGAGATGGCCTTTTGCGTTTTAAGCTGGCCCCGCTCAATGCGTTTCGCAATTGCAACTTCACCCTCGCGAGTGAGGAGCGGAACGACACCCATTTCACGCAGGTACAACCGAACAGGATCGTTTGTCTTTTCCAGGGCTCCTGCGGAGAGGTCAAGCTCTATATCCTCTTCGAGACCCTCTTCGTCGTCCGGGACGATAACGGCCACCTGCTCCAGTAACCGTTCATCGGAATCTGCTACTGGGATATTGGAACCTTCAAGTTTTTGCAGAACGTCTTCGATGTCCTCGGGAGAAACGACATTGTCCGGCAGCTCTCGGTTCAGATCGTCGAAAGTGAGGTATTTCTTGTCACCGCCCAACTCAAGCAGGCGCTCCATTACATCATCTCGATCCTTATCTTCGATTACCACTACCGTCAGCTCCGCTTAGCTTTTGAAGAGCGTGCTCGCAATTAACTCATCGGTGTTTACAGCTGAAGAGAATCCTGTCTACTGCTCTCCGTTTTCTGGAACAACGCACGTCAGATACTTTCCTGCGGTCGAAGCATATTTTGACGCCGGGAGGAGAGTTCAATTTGCTCTGTTGCGAGGCGAGACACCCTGGCGTTGTCTCCTTCACGTTCCGCCACTGCCAATTCGCGTCTCAATTCTTCGATGCGGTGATCAACTCTCATTAGACGAAACGTCGAGACACATTCGTCAGGAATGTAATGTTCATTGGACGCATGCACCGACTCACTCATGAGCAACATCGGCACCAACTTAGATGCGAATTCGTCGTCGGCAGTCTTCCCGAGAACATTTTCAAAAGTGATCTCAACCCCTTCCAGCTCAAGTTCGAGTAAAGCATGGAATAACGGGGCAGTTGCGAGGTCCTCATAGTCCTCATTGCTAAGCATCGGCAACACGCCCCGTCGCAATTCACCGTCGTTAAAGAGCAAACTCAGCAACCGGTGCTCAGCTGCAGTTATTTGGGTCCGTTTTCCGGCTTCTGCAAGCGGGGTCCGTGACGTTCGACCATCCCGTACGACCTGCCACAATTCGCGCCGCCACGCTGAACTGTTTACATTGTCGCGATCGATGCCGAGAGCATCCATCGCCATATCAAAATATTCGCGCTTCTGAATGCGATTACTAACGGCACGAATATACGGCAAGACCTCTTCGACTGCTTCTGCTTTCTCCGCAGGCCGGTGAAGACTGCGGTCGCGCAACGCATGCTCGATGACAAATTGAATGTGTGGTTGTGCCTTCGCGCGTCGTTGCTGATATTGTTCAAGGCCGAACTTGCGGATGAACTCGTCCGGGTCCGCGTTGTCGGGCAGCACCAAAAGTTTTACATCGAGATCTTCCGTCAAAAAAATCTCGATTGCCTTCTTTGCTGCCTCAATTCCGGCGCGGTCGCCATCATAATTGACTACAACCTTGCGCGCAAATCGACCTAACAGTTTGACTTGATCGAGCGTGAGTGCAGTTCCCAAACTCGCAACGATGTTCCGCACGCCGTGCTGGAATAAAACAATCAAATCAAAATAACCCTCTACAAGGATCGCAAATTCCTGCCTTCGAATTTGATCGCGCGTGACATTTAAACCATAAAGATGTCGCCCTTTGACGTATGCTGTGGTCTCTGGCGAATTGATGTACTTGGCGTCCTCTCCTTTCAAGGTACGTCCGCCAAATGCGATGGGCCGGCCCTGGAGATCGAAGACTGGAATGATCAGACGACCACGAAAACGATCGTATGTATTGCCTTCTTCTCTCTTGACCACGAGACCGCTTCGTTCGATCTCTTCCTGACTTGCTCCTCGTGCTCGCAGGTAAGCACCGAGTGCGTCCCAACTGTCGGGCGCGTAACCTAACCGAAATGCATCTCGTGTCTCGTCGCTGATCTGTCGCTCGCCTAGATACTCGCGCGCAATTCTGGCTTCGCGATTCTGCAGCAGCTGTTCTTGCCACCATTGCAGCGCCCACGAGTTGAGCTGAATTACCTCATCAGCCTCACGTTTTCTCGATTCAAAGCGATCGTCATCGACAGGCGTTGGAAGCGGCATCCCGATCTTTTCCGCAACCAGCTTGATCGCTTCCGGAAACGCCACTCGTTCAATTTCCATAACGAAATTGATGACGTTGCCACCCTTGTGACACCCGAAACAGTAAAATATTTGCTTCGCGGGGCTTACTGAGAATGATGGCGTTTTTTCTTTGTGAAAAGGACAACACGCCATCCAATTCGTGCCCTTTTTCTTCGGCTGCACATAATCCTGGACGACGCGGACGATATCTGCCTGCCTCTTCAGATCATCAATAAATGTTTGGGAATAACGCATGAGCTCAATACAACTGTCCGATAAACTCCAGGTCTGTGGAGCCTGCATCAGATGGATCGGCGAAGCGCTTAATAGTGAATTGAATTTGAATACAACACGCAATAAACAGAAACGTCTATTGGACCATCAGATGTCCAGCTAAACCCATATTAGTTTGTCGCTCTCTCGATAAACTCAGCGACAAAACCACGGCTGAAATCCATTATTGCCGCAACTGCACGACGGTTGCCCCCGCGCCACCCTGGTCCGGGGGCGCCGTCAAGAAGCGCGCTACGTGCGGATGACCTCTCAGTAGTTCGGAGATCGCCCGCCGTAGAGCACCTGTGCCGTGGCCATGAACGATTCGCACTTCACCAAGACTCGCAAGCGAAGCTTCGTCGAGAAATTTATCAACCGCATCCACTGCTTCGTCTGTAGTTTGACCGATCACATTCAATTCCGACGACTGCTCACGTTTACTTCGCAAATGAATCTCAGTGCCGCGTGTCTGCTGTAATTTTTCCAATTTGCCTTGTGCACTCTTTGGCCGTGATTCGACTTCAAGCAATTCGAGGTTTTCAAGCTTCTCACGGAACCTGAGCGACTTCACCCGCACTTCAGCTTCACCCCCCTTGATCTGATCGACAATGCCAATTGATCCAAAAGATCGCAGCCTCACCTTGTCCCCTTTAAGAATTTTTCGCGGTGCAGCAGTAACATACGTTTCACCCGCTGCCGCGCGTTCAGCCTCAGGCGGACGCTGGACCACCTCGTTGTCTCGTACGATCCGAACAGCACGGATCTCAGCATCTTTCGTTTGGAAACTCTGTGCCGATCTCTTCAAGGATGCAAGTTGTCGCTGTGCTTCGCGTTCAACCTTCAGTCGGTCTGCACGATCCGTTATTCCCGCCAGAACTTCTCTTGATTTTTTTTCAACGTCTGCGACTGCACGCGCCAGCGTTTGTTCGAACTGTTGTTGTCGTTCTCGGTGCTGCTTCGCTGCAGTCTTGTGTACTGCGGCGAACTCTTCAGCAAGAGCGGCACGTTCATCTTCAAGTGCTTTGCGCAAAGCT
The DNA here is from genome assembly GCA_046262775.1 of Pyrinomonadaceae bacterium. Taxonomy (GTDB): domain Bacteria; phylum Acidobacteriota; class Blastocatellia; order Pyrinomonadales; family Pyrinomonadaceae; genus PSRF01. Next base: position 34,050 of record JBHEMC010000008.1, read on the forward strand.
TCAGTTTCCTCAGCCTCACGTTTGATCCTGCTTAAGTACTCGGTGGCTTGTAGTGTTGTGTCTTTGACGCTGCGCGAGGCTGCATCGGTGATTTCAGCCGGCACGCCAAACCGACGCGCAATCTCCAATCCCGATGAGGCGCCGGCAATACCAACAATCAATCGATACGTTGGTTGCAAACTCTTTCGGTCAAATTCGACGCTGGCATTTATTACGTGTTCATCATTGCCGGCGTACATCTTCAAACCGCTGTAGTGAGTTGTTGCCAGCACGTGTGCATGACAAGCGCGCCGGAAATGATCTACGACAGCTACGCCGAGAGCGGAACCCTCTTCGGGATCTGTTCCAGTCCCCACTTCATCGAGTAACACCAGTGCAGGTGGTTGGCAAAGTTGAATCATGCCCGCAATGTTTGCAACGTGCGAGGTGAAAGTAGATAAGTTTGCGGCAAGCGATTGATGATCACCGATATCCGCCAGTATTGACTGGTAAAAGGGAAAGGAAGCTCTACGTGCTGGAACTGAGAGTCCGGCCAAACCCATGAGCGCCAACAAACCGGTCGTTTTTAAAACAACAGTCTTCCCTCCGGCGTTTGCGCCAGAGATTACCATCGCATCATGGGGTTGATTGAGCGCAAACGAAATGGGCACGACCGGCCTTCCGGCACTCCGCAGATTTTCTTCGAGTAAGGGATGACGAGCGTCTGTCAGCGCTAAACTGCCGCTTTTATCGTCGTCTGCAACCAAATCAATTTCGGGAACCACACAATCGAAGCTTCGATGGAAAATCGCCTTGGCGTTGACGAAATCAAGTTCCGTTACGAGGCGGCTTGCCATCTCGATTGCTGGCAACTGGTGGCGCAGGTCTTCGCTTAATGCGAAAAGAATCCGCGTGATTTCCCGTGCCTCAGATTCATGCAGCGTCTGCAGTTCATTGTTAGCTTCTATCGTTTCAAGAGGTTCCACAAAGGCCGTTGCACCCGACGAAGAGTAGCCGTGCGCAACACCCTGTACGCGGGCGCGATGATCTGCTTTGACGGGAATGACGAATCGGTCGTTGCGCACCGTCACGAGTTCATCCTGGATTGCTTCTGATGATTTACGCATCAGATTTTCAAGAGTCCGCGTGATGCGTGAACGCGAAGCAGTTATATCATGCCGGATGCGCGCAAGTTCAGGACTGGCGCGATCGTCAAGTTCTCCGCCTGGCGATACCTTATTGGTAATCCGCGCGACCAAACTGTTGAGATCTCGCGGAAGCGGCTCGACCATTTTCCACAGCAGAGGCGCCGTAGCGCGCTCGACGAGAACTGCAGCTCGCGCTGCAAGCGATTGCTCACACAAGCGGGCGATCTGCAATATTGCCGTCGGTTCTAAAGCCAATCCTTCGACACGCAGGCGGCCCAGAGTTTCGGCAGGGTCGTCAAACTCACTGAAGCTCCACACAACGCCACGATTCCTAAGCGCGACGCATTCTGCGAGCGTAGCCAGGTCGTTTTGCAGACTGCGTAAATCTGCAATGGGCGCAATTGCGAGAGCCCGCGCTCTTCCCATTTGTGTTTGAGCGTTCCGCTTTAGCAGTTCGCGCAACTGCGGGAATTCCAAAATGGTGAAAGCCTGATCGTACATCTTGTGAGAAGCACTTTTTACAAAGAGTGGTTCCGAAAGACAAGCACAGAAATCAAAAACGCCTTCGGCGGCGCTCGTGACCTTGTATGACAATTGGAAAGAGTTGTTTCACATCGACTACCTTGATGCGTTTGATTCCGCATGCGACTGGGGAGAACAGAAGGTCGGAACGCGGAGCACCATCTCCATGGATCTCGGAAGAACCGACCAGATCATCAAGGCCGTCGACGCTGTCGACAACAATTGCGAGTTGCTCATCGCCATGGAGCACAACAATCTTCTCTATGTTTTTCGTTTCAGTCGTCGGAATTGATAGATAATCAAGGACATTCAACACAGTGAACATGCGTCCTTCAACTGAGACAATGCCAAGGACAGAGGGCGGTGCAAAAGGAAGTGGTGTAGGCTCTGTCCAATCGATGATCATCGCAATATCGTTTTTGGGTATTCCAAACTGCACGCCTCCGACAGAAAGCAGTTGTATCTGATCGGAAGAGACTGCGCTAACACCATCGACATTGTTCATAAGTGAAGATTACATCCTGGGTTGATCCCAAACAACTGTGAACGATCCAGTGGTTCGGAGTGCGGTTGTGCCAAGTCTCGCTCTGCCGGAGCAACCCTTGAGATCAGCTTTCTCACAAAACACTTTTAGCTACCAAACCGCCGCTCCATGTGAATTGCGATTCTGCCGGCGCATGCCACAGTTGCTACAATGGAGCAACACTTTTAGGGCTCCAAGCGAAAGGCAAGTTAAATGGATGATTTTGATCGCTATCGCTCGGCTATGAACGAGAAGCTCCTGGAGAGCAACCATCTCGGCATCAAACGTTTCTTCGCTCTTGACACTCAGGCGTACGAAGATGGTGCGCTCGATAAAAAGACCAAGGAACTACTGGGTCTCGTGGCATCTACGGTTCTACGATGTGATGATTGCGTCACGTACCACATCAAACAGTGTGCTTCGATTGGTGTTTCCCGGGCTGAATTTATCGACGCGTTCAATGTCGCCTTAGTAGTGGGCGGTTCTATCACTATTCCTCACCTTAGACGGGCCATAGATCGCGTCGACCAGATTTTAGAGGAGGCCTCTCGTAAGGATTTTACTGCTCCGCCCGACCATTCACATTGAAATCCGGTACTAGTGCGCCGTTCGTAAGTAAGTGGGCAAGAGCAGCAGGCAATTTATGAAATTAATACGAAGAACTTTACTGGTTGTATTCACCTTATCGTTTTGTGCACTCGCTTTAATGCAACGTTCAAACGTGGCTGGGAAAGGCAAAGGAATGGCTGTTCAAGAACGCACCAGGATACGAGCGCCGGAAATTACCGGTGGTAAAGGTTGGTTGAATACTGACAAACCGTTATCGCTGGCAGCGCTGAAGGGAAAGGTCGTACTACTCGATTTCTGGACCTACGGCTGCATCAACTGTATTCACATCATTCCTGATTTGAAGCGTCTCGAAGCGAAGTATGCAAACCAACTCGTAGTGATCGGCATACATTCAGCAAAGTTCGCTAACGAAAAAGATACAGAGAACATTCGGCACATAATTCTCCGGTACGAACTCGAGCACCCGGTTTATAACGATGCCGATTTTGCTGTATGGCAAAGCTATGGCGTTCGCGCGTGGCCGACCCAAGTGTTAATCGACCCGGCCGGTTACGTTATTGGCGCCGCGTCGGGTGAGGGAAACTATGAAGTACTCGATAAGGCGATTGCGACGACAATTGAAGAGTTTCGGAAACGTGGGGAACTGAATGAAGAGCCGCTAAAGCTCGTGCTGGAAAGAGCTAAAGTTGGCGACCTGCCGTTGGCGTTTCCCGGCAAAGTGCTTGCCGATAGCACAACAGATCGGCTGTACATTGCCGATTCAAATCACAACCGGATCGTAATTACCAAACTTGATGGTACGTTGATCGGTACTGTCGGTTCAGGTCAGGCCGGCGCTGCTGATGGCCCATTCGATACGGCAACTTTTTATCGACCGCAGGGGATGGCGCTCGCCGGCAATAGCCTTTACGTGGCCGACACCGAAAATCACCTTATTCGGCGGGTAGATTTAAAAACAAAAGTTGTCGAGACAATCGCAGGAACAGGTAAGCAGGCGACTGACTACTTCAAAACGGGGCCCGCGCGAACAGTCGAATTGAGTTCACCATGGGACTTGCACTTGGTAGGACATATTCTCTACATCGCCATGGCTGGGCCACATCAGATCTGGAAGCTCGATCTCGATACGAATGAGGTCTCTACTTTCGCCGGTTCAGGCCGTGAAGCACGATTGGATGGCTCTTTACTGCAGGCTGCCTTTGCTCAACCGTCAGGAATAACGAGTGATGGGAAGACGCTCTACGTTGCTGACAGCGAGGCCAACATCATACGCAGTATTGACCTGGCAAGCGCGAAGGTTAGAACACTTGTAGGTGGGGATCTCTTTGAATTTGGCGACGTTGACGCGACTGGGGACGATGTTCGGCTGCAACACCCGCTTGGAGTAATTGCACTTGGAGACAAGCTGCTGATTGCCGATACTTACAATCACAAAATCAAAGAGCTTGATCCGCGAAAGCAACAAGTAAAAACGTTCGTTGGCAATGGCAAGCCCGGGCAGAATGATGGTCCAAACCCAACATTCTATGAACCAGGTGGGTTGAGCGTTGCGAACGGCAAGTTGTATGTCGCTGATACGAATAATCATGCTGTGCGCGTTGTCGATCTGAAAACGAAAGAGGGCCGCACACTGCGAATCGACGGGTTAAACCCGCCAGCGCAACTCGCCAACACCGAACTGGTAGTCGGTCCAAACTCTCAGGAAATCAAAGTAGCTCCGCAGCAGTTACGGGAAGCAAGTGATGGCGTACTCGTCATCAATGTAGAGTTACCGGTGGGCTACCACCTTAACTCGGCTGCGCCGCAGCGTTATTCGATCACTGTCGATAACAAGAAAGTTGTTGGCGTAGATGAGCAAAATTCAACGCGGACTGACAAGAAACTCCAGTTGCCGTTACGAGTGCCTTTCCGTTCATTGAGTTCGGGTTCAAGTACGCTGCATGCGCAGCTCACGCTTTATTATTGTCGTGAGGACAACACCGGCACGTGCAGAATTAAGACCCTCTCCTGGGTCGTGCCTGTTGAGGTGACAAATAAGGCCTCGGCATCAACTGAGTTGAAGTTGAACGGGGTTGTAACAGCGGATTAGTTCTCTGCGTGCTGCGAAGAAACGACCAACTTCTTGCTTAATGAAACGTTTTCATATCGTAAACGTTTCTAATCCCCGGCTTTGCCGCCCGTGTGAATCCCGCCCTCGCTTGTGCGGCCTCTGACACTGGCTAGGCATCGTTTGCGGCTCCACCTAAGCCCCCGCGCGCGCAGCCCACACGAGAGCGCAATCTCAATTCAAAGTCCGAAGCCATTCTTCACAAGAGCGGCGATTCCGTGGCGACGGAATGCTAAGTTTGGTTGCGGCTCTGCTGCACTGCGTTTTTCCGCCTCTTTGCGATCTCAGCGTTTACGCCCAGCCTTGCGCGTATACCAACCTTCGAAAGTAAACGCAGAGGACTGACCAATTGAGCACACAGGCAGCAAGTCTGCATCCGCGCTGCTTGCCGTCACCTTTCAGGCCGAGTAGTATTCATAATCCCCTAAATTCAGAAGAAGGAGTGAGAGCTGTGGCTAACCAACCATTTCTCACAGACATTAAGACTCTGCGTGAGCGAGCGCGGAAACACATCGAAAACGGCGCGGTAACCGAGGGTTACACCGGCGACCGTGAAACTGTCATTAAGCTGTTGAATGAAGCACTGGCTACTGAGTTGGTTTGTGTACTCAGATACAAACGGCATTATTTCATGGCCTCGGGCATTAACGCTGAAAGCGTGGCCGCTGAGTTTCTCCAACATGCAAACGAGGAACAAGGTCATGCTGATCAGATAGCTCACCGCATCGTACAGTTGGGTGGAGCCCCGGACTTTAATCCTGAGGGGTTATTGACGCGCAGCCATGCTGAATACATTGAAGGTGATTCGCTCGTCGATATGATCAAAGAGGATCTCGTCGCTGAACGCATCGCAATCGACAGTTATCGCGAGATGATTACTTACTTCGGTAGTGACGATCCAACTTCCCGACGCTTGATGGAAGACATTCTTGCTGTTGAAGAAGAACACGCCGACGATTTGGTAAACCTTCTGGAAAAGATGAGCTAAGGAGCGCGGGTGTCGTCGCCCTCTGGTAGGAGCGCTGGTGCTCGGCTGGAGTAATGCCGATAGCGCTCAATCTTCGTGTGCTCTAAAGGTCAACTTCGAAGTGGGATTTTGGAATCGAATTTGGTTCGCGTTAGGGCAAGGATGCCGCCGCGCTCGACTGTGCTACGTGCGGACGACGAAGCCGGCGCTCCGGCCGAATCGCGTGATGCTTTGCAAGTAGAGTATCACGCTTGTTAGTCTCACCCTGTTGTCTGAAAACCAATCCAACCAAAAAAATCCAGGTCGGCCGACCATGTGTCGAAACTGCGGCGCAATTGTCGGCGCAGGAGAAACGCGATGTGCCGTATGTGGTTCGACCTCGGGTGATGTTGCCACTGCAGAGAAGAACCTTCCGCGGCAGGTAGACCGCGAAACACTACGCTTCGCTCGCGCCATTCTAAACCGTCCATATAAGTTCACAATAGCACTCTTAATTTCAAACTTATTTGTCTTTCTGTTGATGTGGGAATCGAGTGGATTGAATTTTTCATCGCTTTGGCAAGAGTTGCCGAATGAGGTCCTGCTGGCTTACGGCGCTAAACTCAACACACTAATTTCAACCAGGCATGAATGGTGGCGTTTCGTTACGCCGATGTTTATTCATGTCAACATACTTCACCTGCTCGTCAACATGTACAGTCTGTGGATTGTTGGACCATACGTCGAGAAGTTATACGGCTCGGCGAAGTTTGTGGTGTTTTGGGTAGTGACGGGTATCGCGGGGGTGGCCGCGAGCTATCTGACCGTGCGACCGCATTTGGCTGTTGGCATCGGCCGCTTCCTTTTCAAGAGTCAGGATGTCCCCTCGGCTGGAGCTTCCGGCGCACTCTTCGGATTGGTAGGAGTGCTGTTCGTTTTCGGCATCAAGTTTCGACACGAATTGCCTGAGGGGTTTAAGCGGGCATTCGGCACCGGGATGTTGCCAATTATCATGATCAATTTGTTTATTGGTTATTTAGGCCGAGGGTTCATTGACAACGCTGCTCATATGGGAGGGTTGATGTCAGGCGCTCTCTTGGCGCTCGTTGTTGAGTATCGTCGACCGGGCGAAAGATTAAGCGTTGCTGCGATTTGGCGTGTGTTGCAGGTCGCAGCCGTTGGACTCGTGGCCTTCAGTTTCTTCCAAATTGCACGACGGCTCAATACGTCTCTAAGCACGCATGCAGCCGTGCAAATTGCGTCGCCAGCCACAGACAAATTTGTAGATTATGCAAGGGTCATGAATCAGGGACAAGACGCGTTACTGGCCGCGATTTATGATGGCGACACTACCTCAGTTGCACCAGCTATTGAAGGTTTAAAGACGGCGCCTGTGCTTGACTCGAAGGCGACAGAATTACGTGATGGGCTTTTGGCCATGTTAATGCAGAGTGTTAACCCGGTGGCAATCGAAAGTCCGTTGCGTGGCCCACGTCCAAAAGCGTCACCCGTCGCGAAGTTGGCGGAGGATTTCAACCTTTGGCGCCAACAGTATGAGATGTGGTTGAAGACGGTCGCGCAAACGTACAACATTAAATAAGGCAACGCAGTTTATCGGATTCTGTTGAGGAGAATTTTATGGAGATTAAAAAGGTCGGTGTTTTGGGCTGCGGTCTTATGGGTTCCGGAATCGCCCAGGTCGCCGCGACTGCCGGATTTGAAACGGTGGTGAAGGAAGTCTCAGATGAGTTCATTAAAAGGGGATTTAGTGGCATCGATAAGTCGCTCGGCAAATTTGCGGAGAAAGGAACTATTACTCAGGAACAACAACAGCAGATCCGTGGACGGCTCACAGGTACGACCTCATTTGATGAGCTGCGCGACTGCGACATCATCGTTGAAGCGATCGTTGAAAACCTTGAAGAGAAGCGATCAACTTATCGGCAGCTGGACCAGATTTGCAAACCAGAGACGATCTTCGCATCAAACACATCGTCCCTTTCAATTACTGAAATGATGACCGCAACCTCCGCAGAACGGCAACGACGTTTCGTTGGCTTGCACTTCTTCAACCCCGTTCCCTTAATGAAATTAGTCGAGGTGGTACGAACTATTTTGACCGATGAGGTTGTTTACGATGAGACGGTTGAATTTGGTCGAGCGCTCGGCAAAGTACCCGTGCGTGCGAGCGACAAAACTGGTTTTATCGTCAATCGCTTGCTGGTGCCATACATACTCGACTCGATTCGCGCGTTGGAGGAAGGTGTCGGCTCGATTGTGGATATCGACAATGCGATGAAGCTTGGTTGCGGATACCCGATGGGACCCTTCACTCTCGGTGACTTCGTTGGCCTGGATACGACCTATTACATTGCAGAGATCATGTTCAACGAGTTTCGCGAGAAGAGGTTTGCACCCCCGCCCTTGTTGAAACGGATGGTGCTGGCTGGACTGTACGGCCGCAAGTCTGGTCGTGGGTTTTACGATTACACAAAAGATGCGAAGAACCCGACACCAATGAATTTGGTTTGAAGGAAGGTCTTTATTCTTTTAGCCTCAACTTGTCACAATGGGCCGCTACCCTCTAACGGTATGCTGCGCAGTTTTAGTACTTCTCGGGACGGGCTTGTCGCGTGGAAAAATCGTATTAATGGCTTTTTGCTCTGCCGCCCGTAGCGCGGAGTTCAAGCGTGGAGCATTCTTATAGCTGCCAACGTTAATACCACGGCACAAAGCCGTGTCCCGGGAGACTTCAGAAGTTCTACCGCGAAAACCCTTGGTTTCGCGTTGGATCGCCGGGTAAATGAAAAGTTTTATGCCCGCTTCAATTGAACTCGAACGACGGGAGCAGGTCGCAATTGTTCGGTTGAATAGATCGAACAAACTGAACGCGCTGTCGAGTGAGATGTTTTCATTACTCGAGGACGTGCTGAGAGAATTGCAACCGGACTGCGGTTTGCGCTCACTTATCCTGACTGGCGCCGGCGATCGTGCGTTTTGTGCCGGCACAGATATCTCTGCGCTTATAGATGTCAACGAGTCTTCAGCGCGAAATGTCTCCTCACGTGGACAGTCGCTCTGTAATAAGATCGAAAAATTTCCGGTACCCGTGATCGCGGCTATTAACGGAATCGCTGCCGGTGGTGGCTGTGAGCTGGCGTTAAGTTGTCATCTGAGAATTGCATCGTCGCACGCGAGCTTTAGTTTGCCTGAAACAAGTCTGGGGATCATACCTGCGTACGGTGGAACTCAACGGCTCGCACGCGAGGTCGGAATCGGACGGGCGGTGGAAATAATGATCGCCGGGCAGACGCTTTCCGCTGAAACAGCACTCGAGATCGGGCTCATCAATCGCTTGACGGCGCCATCCGACTTGATGGATGAGGCACTTTCAATCGCAGCGCGGATTGCGCAACTTGCTCCGCTCGCGATTCGTGCTTGTTTAAGAGCCGTGATTGACGGGAGCGAGCTACCGTTGAATGAAGGCCTCGAGCTGGAAAGAGAACTCTTCGCCTCACTCTTTGCGACGGACGACGTGAGCGAAGGAACGACCGCCTTCGTGGAGAAACGCAAACCTCAATTCAAAGGCCAGTAACGCGAAGTCGTCCACGATTCCTGCAATCAGATTGAGTTCGAGGAGAGCGGGATTCAGATTGAACAAAATTTTAGGCCGGGTGGTTACCCAACGCAAAGTTTTCATCGATTCTAAATTCGACTATCTAATAACTTAAAACGATCGGCCCTTCCCAACCTGGAAATTTCATCAAATTGAATTATCAATCGGTTGATCCTTTTCGGAGCGTCTAAGGTTGGATCCGAATTCCTCTTTTGAAGAAATGAAGGCAATCTCCATATATGTAAACTGCCAATATTCCTGGATGCTGGAAAAGTTCTTGTGCTTGATGACTATTCCCTCATCTCCTATACTCACAACGTAGTGTTACGCAACTCCTGGAGTGGACAGATTGCAACCTACTATTCATGAAGGCCGTTTGAACGCTGAAGCATTCAGGTTTGCGATCGTTGCGAGCAGATGGAATGAATTGATTTCCGATCGGCTCGTAACGGGCGCACTTGATGGTCTGGAACGTTTGGGCGCCGCAGAAAAAAACGTTGTCATCTATCGCGTTCCAGGCGCTTTCGAAATTCCGCTCTTGTCGTTGCGACTCGCGCGTTCCGGTAAGTTCCACGCAATCATCTGTCTCGGTACGATCATTCGAGGTCAAACGCCCCATTTCGATTACATCGCTAACGAGGTTGCTCGCGGCATCGCTCAAGCCGGTCTGGAGTCTGGGTTGCCCGTGATTTTCGGTATCATAACGGCTGATAACGTCGATCAGGCCATCGATCGAGCGGGAGTCAAGTTGGGCAACAAAGGTTTTGAAGCCGCCATGACGGCGGTGGAATTAGTAAATTTGTACGAACAAGCATTTAATCAGTGAGGTCCCTGGCACTGGTGTTTACTGGTAATTGATATGGGTTCGCGACGTAAGGCGCGAGAGTGCGCCTTGCAAATGCTCTTTGCGGCTGATGTTGCCGGACATTCTGCGGACGATGTTGTCCGGAGCTATTGGGCTGAACTGGGCGAATCGGAGCTCGACGATTCTGCTCGAGAGTTCGCCACTCGCCTGGCTATCGGTACCCTTGCCAACCTGGAATTACTCGACGAACGCATTCGTTCTCGTGCCGAACACTGGCGCATCTCACGCATGGCCGTCGTCGATCGAAATATTCTCAGACTTGCGGTATACGAGTTTCTTTACGAACCAACGCCTCGCACGGTCGCTATCAACGAAGCACTAGAGATAGCTCGTCGCTTTTCGACCTACGAAGCTACCCAGTTCATCAACGGTATACTCGATGCAATTAAGCGCGACCTCGATGAGCAACAACCACAGAAGCATGTCATAACGGAGTTGGAAGAAAGTGAAGCCGTAACTGATCGTGAAAGCGAACCAGGCGAATGACTGAGGAATCGTATGGCATCATTCTGTAGTGCCTCCCCCCGGCGCCGGCTGCCATCTGCAGGTTTGAAGAAAAAAGCGCTCTTTGTTTGCAACCAGCGATTGATTCGTGAGAGGGCCACGCAGAGTCACGCCCTGACAACATCACTACGCTGATGGATCAAAGTGAACGCCTGTTTCTGGCTGAGCTGGAAGAACGCGTGGAACACGTTTTCGCGGCGATCGATCAGCTCCGTACCAAACCAGACGATGGCAAGGCCCGCCGCCAAATCATTCTTTCCATCTTTCGTCACGTCCACAGCATAAAAGGCTCCGCCGCGGCAGCAGGTCTGGATCACCTCGCACAATTAGCTCACGAATTCGAATCTCTGCTGGATGCAGTGCGCGTCGGACATGTCAGTCTTACCGAAAGCGTATTACAGGTTTTCGAGGAGGCGGCAGAAGCAATGCTCCGCGCTGTTGCACCGGCGATTTCTCTTGCGGATCCAACCGAACAACTGTTCGATCGGATTCATCGGCTGTCGACGCAGAGCGCGGTTAAAACTGTCGACGTTCAGTCGTTCGCTGCCGCGGTTCCAGGTGAGATTTGGGAATTGCTCAACCGCGAGGAGAAGCACCGACTCGCGGAATCAGTAAGTGAAGGAGCCAACGTTTACCTGATAACGACGAAGTTCGACATCACACTCTTTGATCGCCTCTACCAACAGCTAACAGATCATCTAAACGAAAGAGGTGAAGTAATCTCAATTGCGCCACAGGTAGAAACAACCGGTGATAGCCCAAAAATTAACTTCAGAATACTCTACGCAACTCGCGCAACTCTTCACCAGTTGAAAACGAATGTCGGTACTTTTTCTGGCGTGGAGGTAACACAGACATTCGAATCCAAACTTCGGGGGGTTGGTGAAGCTGTTACTTCAACCATTACTCACCCACCATCTGCCACGCCAACGTCGGTTATTCACCCATACTCATCAAAGATCATCCACATCGAACTTGATGAAGTGGATCACCTGATATCTGCTACTCACAGACTGTTGAGAGAAAATCAATCCAATCTGGACGAATCAAATGGGAGTGTCTCCAAATCAGAGTTGACCCAGGCACTGTTGGATCTGGCGGCTGACATTATCAACTTGCGCATGGTGTCGCTCGATCGCGTGCTACAGCGGGCCGTACGCGGTGGTCGTGCCGCGGCGCGAGCGACAGCTAAAGAAGTCGAGTTTTTAGTGACCGGCTCGGAGCTATTGGTTGATAAGGCGCTTGCCGATGCGATCGCCGATCCACTGATCCATCTCGTGCGCAATGCCGTCGATCACGGAATCGAACGTCCGGAAGAACGTGTACAAAACGGGAAGGAGCGTACAGGAAAAATTCGCATCACAGCTTCCATGCGACAGGGACAAACACGTATATCGGTGTCGGATGATGGTAGAGGAGTGGATACCTCTGCCGTATCGCAGGCTGCACGACGAGCTGGAGTAGTCAAAGAGAATGTAGATCTCAGTTTAGATCAATGCCTGCGGATGATTTTTCGGCCAGGCTTCTCGACGGCCTCGTCCGTTTCAACTGTCTCCGGACGCGGTGTTGGCCTGGATGAAGTCGAGACAAAGATCGAGCAGCTCGGAGGGGACGTTCGTGTCAGAAGCGTCCCTGGCGTTGGTTCTTCCTTTGAAACGAGACTGCCCGTCACGTTTTCATTGGTGGATGTGATACCAGTCAGTGTCGGATTTCAACAATACCTGATCGACAAGCATCAGGTTGTTGAGCCACTGCTACGTACAGCTGACGAAATTGATGCAGGCGGACGCAGGTTTCGATTCAAGGAAGAGTGGATACCGCTGTTTTATCTGCGCCGACTTTTAAGCGAGCAGGCTTTACCTGATTCTGAACAGCCGTCGACCCTTGTTTGTGAAATTTCTTCAGAAGAAACTGATGTTGAGCGAATTGCAATTGCAGTGGATGCGGTTGGTGGCCCGCAGCAGGTTCTGGTACGGAACCTTGGCAGTCGCGGTGGCCATTGGTTTGGTATCGCCGGAGCTGCTGAACTAGGCGACGGTCGAGTGGTACTGCTGTTGGATTTAGCCCGCCTGTTTGCAGAAAACTTTGCCTCACCTGTTCGCAGGTGAGTAGCGGATGGGCCCGGTCCGAAATAATTTGACTCTCGTGGAGTGCGTCAGGAACAGCTCGCGATACGCTGGTTGAATCCCTTACGTCTACGCCCAATCCATTTTTGGATGCATTGTGTGCCACTTGGTTGCGCGTTGGTAAGCGAGCGCCACACGAAGAGGCGACACCTCGTCGTACACACCACCGGTAAACATGATCGCGCGTGGTAAATCATTGATGAACCCGCAGGGAACCACCACTGCAGGATGACCCGTCAAGTTTGTTACCAGCAGACTCGCACTTCCCGGCGCCGGAGATACAAAAACATCCCAATCAGCCATTAATTTTTCCATTTCGTGCATAAGCAGTGTCCGAGCGCGCTGTGCCCGAATGTACTCCACTGCCGGTATGAAGCGTGAAGTTCTAAAACTATTGGGCCAATCGCCGCGACCTTGTCCCGATAATTGATTCACTTGGCCATCACGAGTAATGTCGTCGAACGCCGCAGCTGCTTCAGCCGTTAGAATGAACCGAATTGCTCCGGCGGAAAACTTCGGTAATTCGATTGGTGCCAGCTTTGCGCCAACTTGTTTCAGCGTGTCAAGAGCTGCTGCATACATCGTGCGGCGCTGTTCCATCACTTGCCGCTGCTGATCATTCATCGGTTGAAATCCGGGCACGCCCTCGAATTCCGCTTTCAGATAGCCAATCCGCAGTGTGTTGATATTAAGATCCCCGTTCCAATTGAACGGAGCGTCGCCTACGGTGATGTCTCGTCCGTCGGGGCCATAGATTGCACTCAGTGCCGCAGCGCAGTCTTCAACGCCACGACAGATTGGCCCGATCTTGTCCATGGTCCAACTCAAGCCCATAGCTCCATAGCGGCTGACGCGACCATATGTCGGACGTAAGCCAGTTACGCCGCAAGTGGACGATGGCGACACAATCGATCCAAGAGTCTCGGTGCCAATTGAAAAGCCAACGAGCCCAGCCGCTGTTGCTGATGCTGGTCCGGCCGACGATCCACTTGAGCCTTGCTGAGTGTCGTCAGGTTGCCAGGGATTTCGTGTCACGCCGCCAAACCACCGTGGCCCCTGCGCCAATGCGCCCATCGATAGCTTGGCTACAAGCACTGCACCCGCATCCGTCAACCGCTCAACGACAGCCGCATCGTAATTAATAAGTTGCTCTCGATACGGTTCGGCACCCCACGTCGTCTTGATCCCTTTGGTCGCAAATAGATCTTTCGCACCCCACGGAATTCCATGTAGTGGCCCGCGGTATTTTCCTCTTTTCAGATCCGCATCCGCGGCTTCTGCTTGCCGTAATGCCAGATCTTCAGTCAACGTGACAACGCAGAGCAGCTTTGGGCCAAACCGCTTTAGTCTTGCTAAATACATTCGCGTCAGCTCAGTCGACGAAACTTTCCGCGTCCGAATCAACTCAGCCAGCTCAGGTACTGTGGCAAACGCGAGATCCTCGACGTTCTTGAAAGCAGGCACCGCGACCTTACCGAAACGAAACCTGGTCTTCGTCGCATAGAGTTCCTTTCGCGCGCGCGCTGGATGAAACGCGAAGGCGGGTTCAGTATCGAGTGGGATATCGATCTTGCGAATAGTCTCATACGAATCGAGATTGCTGTTTACGCCGTTCAACGCCATCGTTTCCTGAGCATCATTCAATTCGATTCCGATCAGTTTTTCCGCCGTATGCAACATGTCTTTCGTTATTCGTAAGGCAGGTGTTGGCGATGGCGATGCGCTGGGAGTGGGCGAAGGGGTCGGCGTTTGCGCCAGGGTTGAGAGCTGAAGTTTGGACGCCGCCAGACCCGCGACACTGATCGCAGGGAGTGCCTTCACAAAACCGCGACGTTGAAGATTTGTCGTCTTTGCTTTTGATTTTTTGGTTATCGTTTTCGCGCTCATTAGTTCTCCAGGAGGGTTAGCAATATCTATGGCATCATCATTCCACTGTTTGTTCCGCCCGTGCTTTCAGCGCCGTACTTGATCTTTACGACCTTGGCTTTGCCAAATCGATAAATGGTAACGATGAACATGTTGTCAAACTCATTTTCCGGGATAATACCGAATGCAGGACCACCTAACGCGGTAATCACTTCCGGAACAGTGTTGTTGTGGCCTGCCATAACAACTAGTTGCCCACGATGGTTTGTCAGTATCTCTTTTGCCAGATCCGCACTCTGCTTTGCATCGATAACGGTTACGGGAACGCCTGTGCGATTGGCCAGCGGCTCCACGGTTTGTTGAGTTCGTTTGTACTGAGTTGCAAATATTGCGTTGATACCTGCTCCCGCTAACATGCGGGCCAATTCCTGCGAACGGATAACGCCGGCGGGGCTCAGATCGGGATTCGGATTGTTTGGCTCGATGTTCTTTTCGGCATGCCTTAGCAGAATAACTGTTGTCACGGGCCGAGCGAACGTCGCGAAGTAGGCGAAAGCAATCACCGAAACGAGCAGGGCAAACAGCAAAGCAAACACGAATGTCGTGCGTAAACGCGTTTTTGTTTCTGGTGCTTCGTCCATACTTTCGTTGGCAATGCGTGACGGCTAACACGACAGCACTAAACGATCAGAGATCATCGAGGCGAAGCTGTGAATAAGTCAGAAAACGTTTCACTCGGCTGAGCGATATTACGAGAGACTCGTACGATATCATCCGGCATGAATTATTTCGAGCGGAAAACCTGGCAGGATGATGCATTTCTGAGAGTCACACTGCGCCTTGGTCCCGGTGTACAACTGCTTCCAAATTCATTCGCCGCAAGCGCAGAGGTGAAAAAATTCGCCTTATACGACGAACACGTAGACTCGCGCCGGCGCATTTGCAGCCCCGCTGAGGAGCTACTGAAAACGTCTGCCCCGGCCTTGATTCAACTCTATGCCTTTAGACGCAAAGCCTGCGTCGGTGTCGAGTGCAAAGCCTCGTGGGAGGTGGTAGTCTATTCTTTCCAACCACATTAAACTTGTGCGCTCTGGCTGCGAGCACGTTCGGCGGGCGCTGCTATTTGAGGTGAGATAGTTTGAGTCAACAGAAAAGCAGTTTGGATTTGTCCGAAATGATCGCGGAGGAATTCGGGGCTAACGCAACTTACGTCGAAGGGCTTCTGAATAGATTTCGGAGTAACCCCGACCTGGTCGACGATTCATGGCGCTCGTACTTCACGGATTTGCTTCATGATGGGGCTGGCCCTCCACGTTTGCCAGAAAACGGCAGAACGATCGTTCAACAAGCCCCGGCCGTCACCGCACCTGCGCCGCAACCGAGAACTGTTGAGTCCGTGCCAATACCGCAACCCGCGGGCGATGTGTCGCCCATACGAGGCGCTGCAGCAAAGATCGTTGAGAACATGGCGATGAGTTTGACCGTGCCCACCGCTACGTCGGAACGTCGCATTCCGATAAAACTTCTCGATGAAAACCGCAGGATCATTAATAACTATCTCGCTGAAAACGATCGGGGTAAGGCTTCATACACCCATTTGATCGCCTGGGCCATTCTTCGCGCGTTGCAGCATTTGCCGCAACTCAATGACGGGTTCGCGGAAATGGACGGTGGCCCTGCTCGGATAAAAAGATCAGACGTCAACCTCGGTGTGGCAATCGACCTTACAAAAAAAGATGGCACCCGAACCTTGTTAGTGCCGAACATCAAGAAAGCGAACGCACTGACGTTTTCGCAGTTCTTGACTACATATGACGACGTAGTAAAACGCGCAAGAGAAGGAAAACTCGAAATCGCCGACTTTCAGGGAACCACAGTTTCACTTACCAACCCGGGAACGATCGGCACCGTTGCTTCGGTACCGCGATTGATGGTAGGGCAGTCGCTGATTATCGCCACGGGCGCGATTGAATACCCGGCCGAGTATCAGGCAATGGCTCCTGAAACGTTGTCGCAGTTGGGAATCAGCAAGGCCATCAATATCAGCAGCACGTACGATCACAGAATAATTCAAGGAGCTGAATCCGGAGCCTTGCTCGCACGCGTCCACGAATTCATTATCGGCCAGCATGAGTTCTACAACCAGATCTTCGCAAACCTCGGGATCCCCCACACACCGCTGAAATGGAATTCAGATCGGAACCCTTTCTTTTCACCTGGTGATCAAACTCGCGAGCAGACAATTAAGGAAGCGCGCGTCATGGAATTGATCAACGCCTACCGCGTGCGTGGTCACCTCATCGCAGATATCGACCCCCTACATGCGATGCCGGTTCTTTATCATCCCGAACTTGACCTCGAGACTTATGGCCTAACGATCTGGGACCTTGATCGTGAGTTTATTACCGGTGGTCTGGGAGGCAACGAGAGCGCAACCCTTCGCGAGATTCTGAACATTCTGCAGCGCGCGTACTGCGGAAAGGTCGGGGTGGAGTATCGTCATATCCAGAGCAAAGAAGAGAAGCGTTGGATTCGCGAACAGATCAGACGTGAATTTGTGCAACCTCAGCCGCTACCGGTCGAAGTCAAAAAGCGTTTGCTCTGGAAGCTAATCTCAGCCGAGCAATTCGAGCGTTTTCTGCACACAAAATATCTTGGACAGAAGAGGTTCTCGCTCGAGGGCTGCGAAACGATCATTCCAATACTTGATGCGCTCATCGACGGTGCAGCCACTCGTGGAGTGGAAGAAATAACGGTCGGTATGGCCCATCGTGGCCGCTTGAATGTGCTGGCGAATGTTATCGGCAATTTGTGCGAGCGAATTTTCGCTGCGTTTGAGGGTTCCGTTCACCCTGAGTTTCCAGCCGACGAAGGAGATGTCAAATATCATCAGGGGGCGACCGGCGAACGTGTCACCAGTGATGGTCGCAAAGTAAGCCTTGCAGTTTCGCCAAATCCCAGCCATCTCGAGGCAGTGGACCCGGTAGTCGAAGGGATGGTGCGCGCTCGTCAGGACGCCACTCTCGCGACGCGTCAGATCACGCGCAACCAAGCAATGGATCTCGCATTGCCAGTGCTGCTTCACGGTGATGCCGCCTTTGCTGGCCAGGGTGTTGTGATGGAGACGTTGAATCTCGCCGGGTTGAAGGGCTATCGAACCGGCGGAACCATCCACATCATCATTAATAATCAAATTGGATTCACGACCGCACCTGAGGCCGGACGTTCCACTATTTATTCGACCGATGTTGCTCGCATGACGCAGTTGCCCATTTTCCATGTCAATGGTGATGATCCAGAGGCGGCGTACCGTGTCGTGCATATCGCACTCGATTACCGACAGAAGTTCAACAAAGATGTAGTACTGGATGTCGTAGGATTCCGCCGTCTGGGCCACAATGAAACCGATGAACCAAGTTATACGCAGCCCCTGATGTATGCGCGTGTCAAAGCGCATCCGGGTGTGCGGGCAATTTACGCCAAACGCTTGATCAAGGAGGGCGTTGTAACAGACGGCGAAGTTAGTGATCTCATTTCCGAACGCATGCGGCGATACGAAAAGGCGCTTGCGAGTGCAAAAGAGAAAGTCGCGCATGAACCCGCCCACGAGGCTAAACTGGTCCAGGAACGCGACGATTCAATTGTTGTCGATACTGCTATCGCGGCGGAACTCATCAAGCAGATTGCAAACAAGATTGCGATTGTGCCCGAAGGTTTCAACATCAACCCCAAAATGGTAGGGCAACTCGCGAGGCGCGCAAAAATGGGAGATGGTTTGCTGCCTATGGACTGGGCTTTTGCGGAGGCGGCGGCATTCGGATCATTGGTCCTCGAGGGCGTCCGCGTAAGGCTAAGTGGGCAGGATTCTGGTCGAGGGACCTTCAGTCAACGTCACGCTGTGCTCTACGACACGCAAACAGGAAAAGCGTGGGCGCCATTGTCCGAGTTTCGTTCGGAAAAAAATCCCGAAGCGCGGTTCGACGTGTTTGATAGTTCTTTGTCTGAAGAGGGTGTGCTCGGGTTCGAATACGGCTACTCGGTCGTTTCTGGCGACGCACTCGTTTTGTGGGAAGCGCAATTCGGTGACTTCGGCAACGGCGCGCAAACTATTATCGATCAGTACATCGCAGCATCCGAGGATAAGTGGAAACAAACTTCCCGTTTGGTGATGCTGTTGCCACATGGCTATGAAGGACAGGGACCGGAACATTCAAGCGCTCGTCTTGAGCGTTACTTGCAGTTGTGCGCTGAGAACAATTTGACCGTGTGCTATCCGACAACGCCCGCACAATATTTTCATCTTTTGCGACGGCAAGTAACTCCGACGATGGAGCGCCCACTCGTAGTAATGACGCCGAAAAGCTTATTGCGCTTGCCGGCCGCCACTTCGTCTTTGGCCCAGCTGACTGCAGGTGGGTTTCAGCCTTTGATTGACGATGCCGAAATTAAAGATCCAACAACGGTTGAACGCCTTGTGTTATGCAGCGGGAAGATCTACTACGATTTAAACGAGGCGCGAAAGAAAGTGGGCAGTGCCACAGTTGTAATTGTCAGGGTGGAACAGTTCTATCCATTTCCGCTCTCTGCATTGCGCAGAGTTTTGGCTCGGTATGCAAACGCGAAAGAACTTGTGTGGGCGCAGGAAGAGCCGCGGAACATGGGTGGCTGGTTGTTTATGGAAGAAAGGTTGGAGAACCTTTTGCCTACATGTCAGCGCCCGATTTTTGTTGGCCGCTCACCTTCGGCAAGCCCCGCAATCGGCTCCTACAGCATCCATCTTAAAGAACAGCAGGCTCTCGTCGCTGAAGCTTTGAAGTTGAGCTAGTCAAGGAGCGTGACCTAACGCTTTTATAAGTCGAAGGGCTCAATTCCTGGTAAGCGACAATCAACTTTCATTGCCATCCACCTTGTTCCTTCTCAGAAACTTCAGCAGATTGGGATCAACTCAAAGTTTCTTTTGCCTATGCGCTCGTCATTTCGACGAGATGCAACCGCTGACCTGTAATCTAGTCGCAGCTTGTAATGAGCTCTTCGCTGACATTCTTAACTGCTGCATGCACGATGTCATCTCGAAACTCATGACCGGAGGGAATTAATGATCAAACTTGCGCTTTTTCTTTCTGTGGTTAGCATGCTGTTTTGCGTTTCCAACCATAAGAAAATGCCACAATATGATTTACTGATCCTAAACGGACAAATCGTTGACGGATCCGGCAAACCCGGAGTCAAGGGGGACATCGCGATCAAAGGCGAACGAATCGTACGCATCGGCGATCTCCACTCTGCGAGTGCAGGCCGGACCATCGATGCAAGCGGACTTGTCGTGGCGCCAGGATTTATTGACATGCTTGGTCAATCTGAAACTTATTTGCTGATTGACCCTCGCGGTATGAGCAAGATCATGATGGGAGTCACAACTGAAATCACCGGCGAAGGCGAGTCGATCGCACCTATCAATGAACGCCAGATAAGAGAGCAGGAAGACTTTAACAAGCGTTACAACTTAACAATCAACTGGCGGACACTGAATGAGTATTTCCATAGATTGGAACACCAACACACTGGTTTGAATCTCGGAACTTTTGTCGGTGCGACCCAGGTGCGTGAATACGTGGTCGGATATGACGATCGCGCTCCAACTGCTGATGAACTGAACCGAATGAAGGAACTGGTTGCAGCGGCAATGCGCGACGGCGCTCTGGGTCTATCAACATCCTTGCAATACGTACCGGCGCGATTTGCGAAGACTGATGAAATAGTAGAACTAGCGAAAGTCGCTCATCAGTACGGCGGTATTTACGCGACGCATCAACGGAGCGAAGCCAATGCGCTCGATCAGTCGCTCGCGGAAGTTTTTGAAATCGCTCGGCGGGCCCGCATTCCAGTTGAAATTTGGCATCTTAAAACTGCCTATAATAAAAACTGGGGCCGCATGCCGGAAATTCTGTCGCGGATCACTCGAGCTCGAGCTGAGGGTCTAGACGTGAGTGCAGACATTTATCCGTACATCGCGGGCAGTACTTCGCTTGCGGCATGTTTGCCCCCCTGGGTCCAGGAAGGCGGCCTAGACAAAATGATTGCGCGCCTGCGAGACGGGGAGGTGCGCGCACGTTTGAAACGCGAGATACAAGCTGATGCTGTCGATTGGGAGAACATCTATCTCGGCAGCGGTGGGCCAGGTGGCGTACTGATTGGATCTGTAGTCAATCGAGATCTCGAGGCATTACAAGGAAAGCGACTCAGCGAGATCGCGATTGAACAACACAAGGACCCCCTCGATGCGCTGTTTGATCTAATTGTCGCCGACCACGGGCAAACAGGCGCAATCTATTTCATGATGAGCGAGGATGACATGCGTGCCGCCATGAAAGCTCCATTCGTCAGTTTCTGTACCGACAGTGGTTCGCGCGCTACTGACGGTCCGTTGGCTGGATCGAAGTCACATCCACGCGGGTGGGGTAGTTACCCACGTATACTTGGTCGCTATGTACGCGATGAAAAGCTGCTATCGATCGAGACGGCTGTAAATAAAATGACGGGCCTGCCGGCCGCGCGGGTTGGTCTACGTGATCGCGGTTTGTTACGAGACGGAATGTTTGCTGATATTACGATCTTCGACCCGCGCACTGTGATCGATCGGGCAACGTTCGAATCACCGAATCAGTATCCGGAAGGAATTCCATACGTGATAGTGAATGGGAACGTCAGCGTCGATAAAGGACAGAGAACCGGTGCGCTAGCCGGTCATGTTTTGCGCGGCCCCGGTTATCGACCCAGGTGACGTTTATCAACGGCGTCGCTCGAGAAACGACTCGGCTAATCCACAACGCTCAAGTCACGTGAAGTGGAGTCGGTAGCCTTCTAGTAGAAGTTGTGAAGAAGCCAATCTCTAAGGACCACGATTGGCCGGTGCCGGAAGGGCAAACCTCAGCTCGCCTCAGCTTCAACTATGGTAGCCATTTCCTTAAGCGGCAGCCGTATCAAATGCCTGCGATAATCCTCCTGTACTGATCTTCTGTAAACGCCTTCAACGTTTCCGTCTGGACGCTACCTTGCGATCCAAGCGCGAGTATGGCGCGCGCAAATGTTTCGTCATCTGGCGCCTCAACTAAGCAAACCAGATCGTAACGGCCCATTGTCAGGTAAGTGTCTTTTAGTTCGACACCGAGTTTTTTAAATGCTTCACGACCCGCGTCCAATCGTGAAGGACTATCTTTAACGCTTGCAGCTCCTTTTTCAGTCCATTTTAAGAGTGTTATGTAATGGGACATTGATTAACTCCTTCTATTTGTTAGTTCGATTCCCCTTTTGTTCCCTGCTTCCCAACTGAAGCGCGTCTTCGTATCCTGCCTTTTGTCCATCTGTTGAAACATCCTTACCGCATTCGTGTTTGGAACATAAGCCGTAATTTGAATACGAACAGGTGCCTTGCCAGGATCGAATGGACCGCAATCTCCAGCTCGCGAAACGGCTTTGCTGAAAATCCCACAGCTAAATGCAAGTTCGTACCGCCCCATCTAATCTAGTTATTGTCGAGGCACTGCGAATCTTGGTCCAACGCCAAACTTTTCCGGGTTCGGCAGCGTCGAGGTTGCCTCATAATTTCGTAACGCTTCATCCAATTCACGACTCTTATTTAGCCACAAAGCAATCGCCTGGTCATATCGAGCAAGGATGCTGTCAAGCCAATATGGCCGATTTTCCGCAAGCCACTCGTCACGATAACTTGCTTTCAAAATCGACAGTTCCTCAGCCATCTCCCGCAGTTGGTTGTAAATCGCTCCGGTATAACGTCGCAACCGTCGCGCCTTCACGCGATCACCCATTGCGAGGTAAGCATCCCAGTACTCGCGGCTCAACTTTTCTGCTGTCTCTGCCCGTCGACCAAGATGATCAAAACGCTTTGCTGCAAGGATCATTACTGGAATCATTGACGCATTCCGCTTTGCCTTCCGTCGATTGCGTAACAGCAGCTCTTCCGCATCTTCAACCTGGAGTCGCAGCTTGCGAATCTTCTCGGCGTTGTTGCGCGCGAAGTTTTGAAATTCATTGGTAAATGGGTCGCGCCAGAACGGATCGTCTGTGGTTCCAATTCCGAGTACGGTGTTAACGCTGCCGAGCGCGTGAATCGCCTTCACAAACTCATGACCGTCATTGCGGAAGAAGGACCAATCAAAATCTTCGTCGAACGGTTTCAAATCCACGGCAACACTTTGCCATGAGGCGGTCGCCCCTAACACAATCGCATACCAACTAGACTCGAACAGCGACTCACCATCGTCATCCCATGTTGTATTCATCATGCCCAGCGCACCTGCAGCGCGTCCGTCGCGGACAAAGTTCACGATGTTTTTCGAGGACGATTCAATGTTCGGAAAGATCTGGTTCCAATTCGAAACCCCGGGACAGACGAATTGATCCAGACCCGCATCCTTGAACGGTTTTATCCGCGCAGAGAAGTCGTCTTTCGGCGCGTAGTCCCAATTCATCACAATCATCTCTTTAGGGATATTGCCTATTAGATCAGGATGGTTGAGCGCGATATCGCCCCAAAACATCAGCCTGCGGTTGTAAGGCTTCAACAAATCCCGAACGCGATTAAGGTGTTCAAAGTAGATAGCACCAACACCTCGCGCACGTGCGGCTTCTCTGCTCTGCCCTTCACCTAACTCAAATGTCTCATCTTCACCGATGTGGAAGAACCTGCCCGGAAAGAGATCATTGAGCTCACGATACCAGTCTGCGATTAGTTTGTAAGTGCCTTCCTGCTGCGGCGACAGTACATCGCCATAAGGAGTTTCGGCGAGGTTGCTGTACTTTTCGAGTTGCAGTGCTTTATGTAAATGACCAAATGTTTGTTGTTCTGGAACGAGTTCCATGTGGTACGACTTTGCATAAGCGACGAGTTCACGAATCTCATCAGGCGTCAGCGAGCCACCCATTGGGCCGATCAGTGGATGCTCGCTGCTCGAGAATGTTTGCTCCATGTAAAACGAGTGCAAGTTCAACTTGAATGACGCGAAAGTGCGCAACTGACGTTTGATGTAATCAACTGTCGGCACCGGCCCGCGGCTAATATCGTCTGAGACGCCTCGCCAACGCATTGCGGGCCAATCTACAATTTGAACTCCCTGAACGCTCGCATTGTCAGAATCACCGCGAACCAGTTGTTTGAGTGTTTGCAATCCATAAAAGACTCCGGCTGCGCTCTGTCCCCCTACAACTACTCCTTTCTCGTCAACATGGAGCACATAGCCTTCGTCGTTCAGATCAGTTGGAACTGTAATGCCCCTTATTTTCAATGCGGACTGAATTGCTGGTAAATCAAGTTTGCCAACCAATATCGAATTGCCGCGGCGTTTACCAATTCTTAAAGCCAGACCGATGGTCTGCGTTACGTCATTAATAAAATCCTGCGCCGCAAATCTATCGTCCGCAGAACCTGAGTCAGCAAGTGTTACATTCGTCTTGCGGTCCAATCGGAAAGACGCGGT
>JBHEMC010000008.1:58325-74059 GCA_046262775.1 Pyrinomonadaceae bacterium
TCGGCCTGGGAATAATGGAGACCCGAGGTTTCTCCTGCGCATAGATGGCCGCAGTTGCGACGATGCAAAATAGTCCGCAAAGGACCCTACGGAATTTGAACGTTCGTGTTAGATTATTTCGCATTTAGAAGAAGAAACGTGCTGCTGTAGGTTCCGCAATGAACGGAAGAGTATTTAACTGAAAAGAGCGGTGAGTTCAATCGACAGGAGCGATCTTAATGTCGCTGATGTTATCTGAGATTGCCGAACAGCCGGCGGCGCTCGCGCGAACGATAGAGCAAGAGCAAGCGAAAATTCGCCGTCTCGGAAATTACCTAAAGACACGAGACATCGATTTGATCGTGTTAGTAGCGCGCGGTAGTTCTGATAATGCGGCGCTGTTTGGTCGTTACCTGCTGGAGATCACCACCGGTATTCCCGTATCGCTTTCAGCGCCTTCAGTGCACACAATTTATTCGGCCAAACTTAAACTGAATCACGCGCTAGTGGTCGGCGTGTCGCAGTCTGGCGAAGGTGAAGACATCAATCGTGTGTTGGAGAACGCCCGCGAGTGTGGCGCTTACACTGTTGGCATTACTAATGAGCCAGATTCGTCTATGACTCGATTAGTTGACGAAACTTTGTTGATGCATGGTGGTCGTGAGAGATCAGTCGCTGCAACCAAAACCTTTACCGGACAGATGCTGCTCTTCTACATGCTGTCCAGTGAACTTGCCGACGGTCATCCGGCGCTCTCATACGAATCAATCCCTGAATTTGTTGAGAGAGCTTTGGAGCAGAAGCCCGCCATCCTCGAGCTCGTACAGCGGTATGTGTTCATGGAAAACTGTGTCGTCGTTGGGCGAGGGTTGGCCTATGCGAATGCCTACGAGCTCGCGTTGAAGTTGATGGAGACGTGCTATGTTGTGGCTGAACGGTTCTCATCGGCGGATTTTCTTCATGGTCCCTTGGCGATGGTTGAGCGTCACTTTCCAGTTATCTTGTTTGCGCCACCTGGAGTAATGCTGGACGGCGTCAAGAGTTTAATTCAACGGTTGAACGAGTTGCATGCCGACACTCTCGCCATCACCAGTGATCTCAGCGCCGCTGCTGAATGTACGCGATCGATCATAATGCCGCGCGAGATTGATGAGGTTCTGGCGCCAATTCCATATATTGTACCGGCTCAGTTATTCGCTGCACTTCTGGCCGAAGCAAAAGGATTGGATCCCGATTCGCCGCGTTCGTTGTCGAAGGTGACGCGAACGATTTAATGGCAGGAGGAAGCGGTAGCTACAGGTGCAATAGACGACCCGGCAATTAATAAATTCCACAAAGAGCTTCGCATGAACATCGAACTGAAAGACTTGTCCCACAATCCAGTTTACGCTCAGGTTCGCGAGCAGATTGAAACTCACATTCGCGAGAAGACAGTTGCTTCAGGAGAATCACTGCCCCCACCGGCGGTGCTGGCGCGAAAGCTTTCCGTTGATAAAGGAGAGATCCAACGCGCTTATTTCGAACTGGAGCAAGCCGGCTTGGTAAAGAAGGAAACCGGCAAGGATTTTCTCGGTAAGCCACGGATAACCTACAGCGTCGCGTAAACGTTGATTTCGACGCTTCCAGCAAGGTTCGATTTAGACCTGAACTCAAACGCTGAAAGCGGCGAACCACAGCTCATCCAATCTTATTGAACCGGGTTGTGACGAACGTCGATCGTGCATGGTATTCTTGCGCAAGTCACCATTTATAACTGCGAAAGTGGCGGAATTGGCAGACGCGCCAGACTTAGGATCTGGTACCGAAAGGTGTGGGGGTTCGAGTCCCCCCTTTCGCACCAATAAAGTTGGTCTTGGGCCTTCGGTCTTTGGTCTTGATCAGCATCAGCGAATAAAAACAAAGACCCGAAAACAAAGACAGAAGGTTATTCTTCAATCATGAAATCCGAACTCACAGATCTCTCTCCAACACGCAAAGAGCTCAAGATAGAAATTGAGCTGGAACAAATCCGCAACGCGTACGACCGGATCAGCGAGCAGTACTCCAAAGGGGCAAATGTGCCGGGATTTCGTCGCGGACACGCTCCACGCTCTGTTGTTCGAACCAGATTCAAAACCGAAATCCGTAGTGACGTGCTGCGTGAGCTCGTACCTGATGCTGTCAATGAGGCAATTGGCCAACACTCGCTCGCGCCCCTGGGCGAGCCTGACGTGCAATTCGACAATACTGAGGCGGTCGATCGACTTGGTGAACAACCGATTTCTTTAAAGGTCAGCGTTGAAGTCTTTCCGGAAGTCAAGCTTGACTCATACAAAAATCTCGAAGCTGCCCGACGGGTCAGGCCGATTACTGATAAGGACGTCGATAAACTGATCAACGCTTTACGAGAGAGCTCTGCATCACTGCAACCAGTTGAGGATCGGCCCGCGGAATTAGGCGACACTGTTACGATCAATGTGCGCGGCAAGTTTTTGGACGAACCAGCCGAAGAAAATATTGTCGCCGATGACGTGGAAGTCGTACTGGGTGGCGAAGGCGTCCAGCCCGAATTCAACGATAACCTTAACGGAGTAAAAGCAGACGATCGCAAGACGTTTGAAGTCAGCTACCCCGCGGATTTCACCTCCAAAGGTCTCGCCGGCCGCAAAGTTGAATATGAAGCGTTCGTTACTGCTGTGCGACAGAAAGAGCTTCCCGACCTTGACGATGAGTGGGCCAGGAGTTTGGGCGATAATCTTGATTCACTCGAGATGTTGCGCGCAAAGCTCCGCGGGGATCTCGAGCTTCGCGCTACAGCCGAAGCCGATCAACGCGTTCGCAGCGAAGTGATGCGTAAGCTACTCGAGTCGAACAAATTTGAGGTACCGCAAACACTGGTGGAGCAACAGACCAGCCATCGTCTGCAAAGTGTCGTGCGCGACATGATCGCGCGCGGCATCGATCCGCGCAATTCAGAACTGAATTGGGAAGGTGCTCGCGATGAATTGAAGGCGCAGGCCGAAGACGATGTACGCGCCACTATGTTGCTCGAGCAGATTGCCGACGAAGAAAATATCACCGTCTCAGATGAAGAAATCGAGGCTGAGATTGATGCTCTCTCAGTAGCTACGCAACAGTCAAAGGAGCAAGTGCGGGCTGCCTTGACAAAGGAAGGAGGCGAACGTAGCATCGCGCACAGATTGCGCAATCGTAAAGCGCTCGATATTTTGATACAAAATGCGCGCGTGACAGAAGAAGCGTGGAGCGAAGAAACGGACGAAAGCCGCAGCGCGAAACCTGAAGAGTCAAGCGCACCAACATGATCGAGCCGACACTCCATCGACAACTCTCTATCTGCATTTCTCCTGTCGCTCATCCCCGATAAAAAAGAGGTTCAGTATCTATGGCTTTAGTTCCGATGGTTGTTGAGCAGACGTCACGAGGCGAACGCGCCTTCGATATCTATTCACGACTCCTCAAAGACAACATTATTTTTCTCGGTACACCGATCGACGATCAGATCGCAAACCTAATTGTCGCACAACTGCTTTTTCTCGAAGCTGAAGATCCCGAAAAGGACATCAACGTCTACATCAATTCTCCTGGTGGATCAATAACGGCGGGTATGGCCATCTACGACACGATGCAATTTATTCGACCAGACGTTACCACCATCTGCGTAGGGCAATGTGCGTCGCTGGGAGCGCTATTGTTAGCGGCCGGCGCCAAGGGCAAGCGGTTCGCGTTGCCTAACTCGCGCATCCTCATTCACCAGCCGACTGGTGGCTCGCAGGGTCAGGCTACAGACATACGCATTCAGGCAGAAGAAATTTTGCGGATGCGGGAACTGACCTCACAGATCATCGCTAAACACACTGGCCAGTCCTACGACAATGTAGAACGCGATGTTGAACGCGACAAAATAATGTCTGCCATGCAGGCAAAGGAATATGGTTTAATAGACGAGGTCATCGCGCACCGGGAGTAAGAGCGCGGTGGGAGAGTTCGTGATGATTGCGAAAGTGAAAGCTCAAAGTTTTCGCTGCTCGTTTTGCGGCAAAGCAAGAGGTGAAGTGGCAAACATCATGGCCGGCACGCCACAGCGGAATCCCGGTGTGCCGACGCAGATGATCGGCAAAAGCGCTTTTATCTGCGATGAGTGTGTGCGTCATTACCGACAGCTCGTCACCGCCCGCGAACTGAGCCGCAACTCCGTGCTTAATCCGAAATAACATCTGATCCTTATTAAGGAGCTCCCCTCTAAAGTATGGTGAGACGAACCGACGACACTCTGCGTTGTTCATTCTGTGGTAAGTCACAAAATGAAGTAAAGAAGCTTATTGCAGGACCGACTGTCTACATCTGCAACGAGTGCATCGATATCTGCAACGAGATTATCACTGACGATCAGCAGGCCGAGTCTGTAGCAACGCGCCCGCCGTTACCGAAGCCGGGAGAGATAAAGAATTTTTTAGATGAATATGTAATCGGCCAGGACGAAACCAAAAAACGCCTGGCCGTTGCTGTGTATCAACACTACAAGCGCATCGAGTTGGGCCGTCGGCGCAGCGACGTAGAGATTCAGAAAGCCAATATTTTGCTAATTGGCCCGACCGGCACGGGTAAGACGCTGTTGGCGCAGACACTTGCTCGGATGCTGAGCGTTCCCTTCACCATCGTCGACGCAACTACGTTGACCGAAGCAGGATATGTTGGCGAAGACGTCGAAAACATTATTCTCAAACTCTTGCAAGCAGCCAACGGCGACGTGGAGCGTGCACAACAAGGCATCATTTATATTGACGAAGTAGACAAGATTTGTCGCAAGGACGAGAATCCGTCGATAACTCGCGACGTCTCCGGCGAAGGTGTACAGCAAGCGCTGCTGAAGATTCTCGAAGGAACTGTCGCTAATGTGCCGCCTCAGGGCGGACGCAAGCATCCACATCAGGAGTTTTTCCCGGTCGACACGACCAATATCCTATTTCTGTGCGGTGGTGCCTTCGTCGGCTTGGAAAAAGTTATCGAGCGGCGCCTGCGCAATAAGTCACTGGGCTTTCACGCTGAAGTTAAGTCGGGTATACATCGTCACGCTGAAGCACTCGCCCAGGTGCAACCGGAAGATTTGATCCGGTATGGATTGATCCCGGAGTTCGTTGGCCGGCTGCCTGTTTGTGGTGTTCTTCATGAACTGGACGAAGGCGCGCTCATAAAAATTTTGACCGAGCCAAAGAATGCACTCGTAAAGCAGTACCAGAAGAAGTTCGACTTCGATAACGTAAAGCTGAAGTTCACCGAAGACGCCCTGAAGGGAGTGGCGCGACAGGCGGTTGAAAGAAAGGTCGGCGCCCGCGGTCTGATGATGATTCTAGAGGAGTTATTGCTCGATGCGATGTACACTTTGCCCTCTCAAAAACGGGTCAAAGAATTCGTAATTACGAGTGAGATGGTCGAGCGTCGCCGTGCTGTTCCCGGCGAAGGCTTGACCGGTATCGATGGCGCCGCAGCATAAAACCCGGCAGAAAACGCGAAAGTAGCGCACGTGCCGGAAATGTTCTACAATTAACCATCTTGTAAAGATAAGGCGAGACGGCAATTCGGCGGCTCGCCTTTGTTGCAAAAGCCAAAAATAGTTATTCACATGGAAGAATATTCTGACCGTACCCCCGCTGACGTTGCGTGGTATCCGATGGTACCAATACGCGATGTCGTAATTTTCCCCTTTACAAAAGTAGCCTTCAAGATCGGACGTAACGGCTCCGTGCGTGCACTGGAGCAAGCATTGGCAACCGATCGCACCATCTTTCTGGCAACACAACACGATGCCACCGTCGACGAGCCAGCTCCCGAGCAAATCTATGGAGTCGGAACACTCGGCCGAATTCTGCAGTCACAAAAACAGGAGAATGGTCAGATTAAGGTGGTGGTGGAAGGACGCGAACGCGCTACCACTGTGCGGGTTGAGAACACTGACGGGGCTTTCATGGCTCTCGTCCGGCGCGCGCCAATCGTGAACGAAGAGGGCGCACGTCTGGACGCGCTTATTCAAAAAATTGGACAACTGGTTGAGCAACATCTGCGGCTCGCGCCAGATACCCAAACCGATGCACTGCAAACAGCCTTGAGAAATCAGGAGCCGTCGCATCTTGCAGATGCCCTGGCGTCACAGTTGAGGATCTCCGTTGAGGACAAGCAGGGACTGTTGGAGATCTTTTCCACTCAAGCACGACTGCAACGTCTTATTGAGTTACTCGAAACCGAAATTGAAAAGCGGCAACTCGATCGCACCATCCAAACTCGTGTTAAGCGACAGATGGAAAAAGCTCAAAAGGAGTACTACCTGAACGAGCAGATTAAGGCAATCCACAAGGAACTCGGTCGCAAAGACGAAAAGGCTGAGCTCGAGGAACTGAAGAAGAAGATTGAAGACGCCGGCATGACTGAAGAGGCAAAGGAAAAAGCGATGCAGGAGTTGCATCGTCTCGAAGCTATGCCTCCCATGTCGGCAGAAGGAACGGTTTCTCGCACTTACATCGACTGGCTGATCAGTGTGCCGTGGAAACAGAAATCGAAAGAGATTAAGGATCTGATCAAAGCCGAAGAAGTACTCAACGACGATCACTTCGGACTCGAGAAGATCAAAGAGCGTATTCTTGAATATCTCGCCGTACGTCAGTTAGTGAAAAACCCTAAAGGATCGATACTCTGCTTCGTAGGACCGCCGGGCGTTGGCAAAACAAGTCTCGGTAAATCAATCGCTCGAGCGACGAACCGCAAGTTCGTACGGCTGTCGCTAGGTGGTGTTCGAGATGAGGCTGAAGTTCGTGGCCACCGTCGCACGTACATCGGAGCGCTTCCCGGACAAATCATTCAGATGATGAAAAAAGCCGGTACGGTAAACCCGGTACTGTTGCTCGACGAAGTTGACAAACTGGGGGCAGACTTTCGCGGCGACCCGAGTGCGGCGCTTCTGGAAGTGCTCGATCCTGAACAGAACCACACATTTCAAGACCACTATCTCGATGTTGAATACGACCTGTCGAAGGTATTTTTCATAGCTACCGCCAACGTACTTCATACGATCCCTCCTGCACTTCAGGATCGATTAGAAATCCTGCGTCTCTCCGGTTACACCGAGCGAGAGAAGCTCGAGATCGCGAAGAGACATCTTGTACCGAAGCAGGCGGATGGAAACGGCCTGAAACAAGAACAAATTAGTTTCACTGACGAAGGCATTCTGGAAATAATTCGTTATTACACGCGAGAAGCCGGCGTCAGAAATCTCGAACGAGAAATTGGATCATGTTGCCGTAAGCTAGCGAGAAAATTCGTCGCCGAACAGACGGGAGAAGGCATTAAAGATATAGTTGACGCCGAGCGCGTCCGTGAGATGCTTGGGCCCATAAAGTTCCGTCAACAAGGCGTCGCGGCCCAAAGCGAAATTGGATTAGCAACTGGTCTGGCCTGGACGGAAATTGGGGGAGAAGTACTGCAGATTGAAGCGACCCTTGTCAAAGGGCGCGGCGGTGTCACCCTTACCGGCAAACTCGGTGAGGTTATGCAGGAGTCGGCACAGGCGGCGCTGACCTGTATCAAAGCTCGTGCTGAAAGACTCGGAATGAGTCTCGACTTTATACGCAAACGCGATCTGCATATCCATATTCCCGAAGGCGCCATTCCGAAGGATGGCCCCTCCGCAGGTATTACGATGGCGACTGCAATGGCGTCGGCGTTGTCACGCGTGCCAGTAAAGAAAAACGTCGCTATGACTGGAGAGATCACGCTGCGGGGCAGAGTGCTTCCGATCGGCGGAGTAAAAGACAAACTGTTGGCTGCTCATCGCTTCGGCATCGACACGATTATCATGCCGAAGGACAACGAGAAGGACCTACCCGAGGTTCCCGAAGAGGTCCGTAATGCTCTTTGCGTCAATTTGGTTGAGACGATAGACGATGTACTGGCGCTGGCACTGGAAGATGCCTGTCCAACCGACACAACCACGGACGAAGCACCACCGCTGTGGACCACTGAGCAGCCTTCGCAAGGTATTCAGACAAGCTAACAATTTACCTGCAAAATTCGCTCGATCGTCGAGCGAGTTCAACAATCATTTATTTCGGCTGTTTTGAAACAGCAGCCGAAAGTCTGCATGCGAGTCAAGGCGATTCCCCGCACGCTGAATTTCTTTGTAAGTTCCAACCAACAACAGGAGAATTAATTATGAGCAAACAAAAAGAAGCTGATCTGATTTTAAAACTCTACGACCTGCGTCGTGAAGCTGTTATGCGCGAAGCACGCAACTGGTTTTTCACTTTCAACCCCACCAGCGTTCAGGACTTTGTAGATGTAATGCTTACTGAGAAGGGCGCTTATTACCGCATGGTGGTCTCGTATTGGGAAATGGCTGCGGCCTTAGTTAATAACGGCGCCATCGACGAGCAGATGTTCAATGATGCAAACGGCGAGCACATCTTCGTCTATTCGAAGATTGAGCCTTTCATTCCTGAACTGAAGAAGGCATTTCAACTTCAGGAATATTCCCCGCATTTCGAAAAGTTGGTGCGCCGAATTCCAAATATCGACCAACGGCTGAACCAGATACGCGACCGGATGAAGCAATTTGCGGCACTCCGTGAACAGCGTGCGACAAAGGCAGCCGGCGCAGACAATTAGGTCCTAGAAGCGCGGACATCCACGGTGGAGCGCGGGCGTGGACAGCAACGGGTAGTCTGAGAACGCGGGGTCCTCGCCCGCTGACTCCCAGTACAGTCGTTGTTGAAAGAACCAGGCAGGCGCGGACGCCCGCGTTCCGGATGCCCGCGGCTATGCCTTTCGAAAGTTGATGAAGATAACCAGTGCGGAGTTCGTCAAGAGTGCTTATCAGCAACAAGATTGGCCTGCTGACCGTAAGAAGGAGATTGGGTTTCTTGGTCGTTCAAACGTAGGCAAATCGTCGTTAATCAATTCGCTCCTCGGGGTTCGAGGTCTTGCTCGCACGTCCTCAACCCCAGGGCGAACCCAAGCGCTGAACTTCTTTGTCATCAATAACGAGTTTCGGTTTGTGGATCTGCCGGGATTTGGCTATGCCCGGGTCCCGCGAAACATTCGAGAGACCTGGGGCGACATGGTTACAGGTTATCTTGCCAATCGCCGCCAGCTTGTGCTATCAATTCACATCGTAGATTCGCGCCACGAACCCACAAAACAGGATTTGCAGCTTCACGAGTGGCTTACACACAGCGCTAAGTCCCACTTAATTGTTGCCACAAAATCCGATAAGCTGTCGAACAACGAGTTGCGAAGAAACGTAGAGCGCATTGTACGTGCGCTTGCAGACGATCAGGTCGTTGCATACTCCGCAAAAACCGGGCGCGGTCGAGATGAACTTTGGCGTGCAATAAAAAGTGCAATTGCGTGACATTCCCAGTGGCATTACGGTTTGCGCTTTTTAGGGGTTAGCTAGTATCCTAAAAAAAATCGGCAATCCGGATAATCTCAAATCAGCCCCCTCGGTCAACCTGAGCTTTTTGGGCCACGCGCTACGAAGTGAGTGGCATCGAAAACAATGCTGAAATTAATGCGTACACAATATTTGAGTACAATGCAAAACACCGTTGAGGAGAATCTTTTTTTACCTCGCGTATGTTTGGGAAGCATCTCGCGCGCCCATACATCGCTCTAACCCACTACCGTTCACTTCCAAATTCAGTTGATAATAGCCAAGCCCGAGACAGATCGAGGCCGGAGAATTCCAAAGAAGAACTGACATGTCACAACGAACACGTTCACGCGCTTCGAGCGCGAACAACGACGCCAATGGGGATGACGGCGGCAGCACTGTTGCCACCGCTGAAGCTCCTGAACGAGAAAGCCGAGACGGCCGCGACAGTAAGAACGAAGGCTTCCACAATCTTGCCGATCTGAAGGAGATGTCGATCTCCAAACTTACGCAGATCGCCAAGAGCATGGATGTCCCTGGTGCTACCGGCATGCGTAAGCAGGAACTCATCTTCAAAGTACTAGCTGCACAAACGGAGAAAAGCGGCCTCATCTTCTCTGAAGGTGTGTTGGAAACGCTGCCTGATGGATTCGGCTTCCTCCGTGCTCCCGAATACAACTATTTGCCGGGCCCGGACGACATCTACGTTTCGCCGTCGCAGATTCGTAAGTTCGACCTGCGCACAGGAGACACCGTCAGTGGACAGATTCGTCCGCCGAAAGAAGGCGAACGTTATTTTGCTTTGATTAAAGTAGAAGCCATTAACTTCGAATCGCCTGATCAGGCTCGGGAGAAGGTGTTTTTCGACAATCTCACGCCTCTCTATCCGGAAGAACAGCTCAAGATGGAGACGACGAACGAAACCTTGTCCGCTCGTGTTATCGATCTGGTAACGCCGTTGGGCAAGGGACAACGCGGGTTGATCGTGGCGCCCCCACGCACCGGTAAGACAATGTTGCTGCAGACGATCGCGAACTCAGTGACTCAGAACCATCCGGAAGTGACTCTGATCGTGCTGCTGATTGATGAAAGACCGGAAGAAGTCACTGACATGCAGCGATCGGTCAATGGCGAGGTAATCTCGTCAACGTTTGACGAACCGCCGACGCGCCACGTGCAGGTTGCAGACATGGTGATTGAGAAAGCCAAACGGCTGGTCGAGCACAAACGCGATGTCGTTATACTTCTCGACTCAATTACTCGTCTGGCTCGCGCGCATAATGCCGTCGTACCTCCGAGTGGCAAGATTCTTTCCGGCGGTATAGATTCGAATGCGTTGCAACGTCCAAAACGTTTCTTTGGCGCTGCCCGCAATATTGAGGAAGGTGGTTCGTTGACGATTATCGCAACTGCCTTGATCGATACAGGCTCGCGAATGGATGATGTGATTTTCGAAGAGTTTAAAGGAACCGGTAACTCTGAAATTCACCTCGATCGGCGTCTCAGCGACAAGCGCTTGTTCCCGGCCATCGATCTACAGCGCTCAGGCACACGTAAGGAAGAGCTGCTGATTAGCAAAGAAGATCTAAATCGCATTTGGGTTATGCGGCGCGTACTTAATCCGCTGTCGCCGGTGGAGCAAATGGAAGTGGTGCTGGAACGGCTGGAAAAGACCAAATCCAACGCAGAGTTCCTGGCATCGATGCAGAGCTAACGAGTTCCCTTTACAGGCAAAAGGCTGGAAGACGACTGCTTTCATCCTTTTGCCTTTTGTTTTGCTCGCCTTTCATCATTCCCGCTTCGCCCATGCGCATTGCGATTCTGTCATCTGAAGCTGTGCCTTTCGCAAAAACAGGCGGACTCGCGGATGTTTCCGGCGCACTTCCGAAGACCCTTGTTGATGATGGCGAGGATGTTAAGCTTGTCATACCGTTCTACAGCCAAATCGATCGGAAGTTTCTAAAGGACACGCCCATCACTGACGTGCCTGTTGAATGGCGGGGACACGTTCGTTCGGTTTTTGTGTGGCAGAGCGACGCTGCGGGGGCTCCTGCCTACCTGATTGAATTCCCGGAGTTTTTCGAACGGCCAAGTGTTTACGGATACGGTGACGACCACGCTCGGTTCGCCTTCTTTTCACGTGCTGCACTTGCCTTGTTAAAGCACCTCGACTGGACACCCGACGTCGTCAACGGAAATGACTGGCCGTGTGGATTCGCCCTGGCTGAACTCCGTGCTCGCCGCCGGTACGATGAATTCTGGTCGACGACAGCCAGCGTGTTTTCAATTCATAACATTGCATACCAGGGTAAGTTCGATCCCGCGGATCTGTGGTGGTTGGGATTTGGCGAACCCCCGCAGCGCGACGACTTCATGTTCAATCGCACTGCGTCTGCACTCAAAGCTGGAATTGTTACCGCCGACGCTTTATCGACTGTTAGTCCGCGATATGCGAGAGAGATACAGACACCGGAACAAGGATACGGACTCGATTGGTTACTGCGGGTACGCGCCGGCCGGCTGGTAGGAATAACGAACGGTGTTGATTACTCTGTTTGGAATCCCGAAACGGATCCACACATCGCAGAAAACTTTTCAGCTAAGGATCTCAGTGGCAAACGCGCTTGCAAAATCGACCTGTTGCGCCGCTTTGGATTGCCCCAAGAACCTGGTCGTCCAATTATCGCGATTATTTCACGTCTGGTCGCGCAGAAGGGATATGACTTAATCCGGCAAGTTGCCGGATCGATCGTGGAGAGTGGAGCGTTTTTTATCGCCCTGGGTGCTGGAGCTCGTGAGTATGAAGACTTTCTTCAGCAATGGCATGAGAGCGCGCCTCTTCAGGTTGGAATTTACAAAGGTTACGCAGGAGAACCGCTGGCGCATCAGATTGAGGCAGGAGCAGATATTTTTTTGATGCCGTCGCTGTACGAGCCATGCGGTCTCAACCAGATGTACAGCATGAAATACGCAACGATTCCGATCGTGCGAGCCACGGGTGGATTGGACGATACAGTCCAGCAGTATGATCCGAACACCAAAAGTGGAACAGGTTTCAAATTCGGACCATACGACGGTGGAGTATTGCTTGAAAAAATACGCGAAGCCCTTTACTTTTATGGCCGGCCTGACGATTGGAAGGCTATACAAAACAATGCCATGGCAGAAGATCATTCATGGTCAGTAGTAGCAAGCAAATATCTGGAGCTCTATAAAAGCATTTCACCATGAGAACGTTTGGCGTGGCCGGCAGAGCGAAGCGGCGAGGGCGCTTTACCCGCAACGAAACGACTAAACAAATTTAGAGCGCCATCGCTGCTTCTGCCGGCTTTAAATAACAGCGTGAAGATATCGAAGAACACTTCAGTCGAGCACCGCGTTGCGAACCGGCTGCGCGCTCGCAAAGTTGCGGGCGCAAAGTTGCGCGCGCGCCAGGCACAAGGAAAGATTCGACGCTTCGTCAACACGACGTTTCGTAAGCACGAGATGGTTGCGGCGCTCGCATTACGACGTGGTGACTGCAACCGTTGCGGCGCCTGTTGTGAGCTGGTTTTTAAATGTCCTTTTCTGAAAAAGAACAGTGACGGCACGACACTTTGTGGAATTTACGAAAACCGTCCGAATTCCTGCCGTCTTTTTCCAATTGAGCAGCGCGATATCACGGAAGTCCGCGGCACGTGTAGTTATTATTTTATCGAGAAGCCAGCGAGGTTGGATAAGGCAAGCTAATAAGTGGTCAGTTGTCAGTTGTAGGCTTTGGTTGTCGGCCTTTGGTGTTTGATCTTTGCTCTTTGAGGCCATCGTCAAGCACCGCTAAATGCAAAGATGAAAGACTTAAGACGGAAGACTAGAACGACGGACTACTGACAAACACCAGAATGAACAAAGTCATCGCGGTTATAGGTGCGCAGTGGGGCGACGAGGGTAAAGGGAAAATCGTCGACCTGCTCGCCGAACAGTTCGAAATAGTCGCTCGCTACCAGGGGGGACACAACGCCGGTCATTCGGTTCAAATCGGTGACCGTTCGTTCGTGCTGCACCTGCTTCCTTCCGGCATAGTCCATCGCGGCAAAACGTGTGTGCTTGGCAGCGGCATGGTGATCGATCCCAAAGCTTTTTTTGAGGAAGCAGATCGACTGACTTCTCAGGGGATCGAAGTCTCGCCGGAACGAGTAAAGATTAGCTCACGCGCACACTTGATTCTCCCCTACCATCGCGCCCTGGACCACACGAGTGAAGAACGACTGGGTAATGAAAAAGTAGGAACAACTCTGCGCGGCATTGGTCCGGCTTATGAAGACAAGGCAGGCCGGCGTGGCATCCGTACAGCAGACGCTTTGGTGCCCGACGTTTTGCGTTCGCGCATTGAACGAAATCTCGAGGATGCAAATCGAATTATCGAAGCCTATGGCGGCGAAAGACTCGACGGCCAAGCCATCTTCAAGGAAATGTCGGAACTGACTGAGCGTCTTGCGCCGTTTATTGCCGACACAACGCATTTTCTAAATGTTGCTGCAGCTGCCGGACGGTCAATTCTCCTCGAAGGCGCGCAGGCTACGTTGTTGGACGTCGACCACGGGACCTATCCCTTTGTGACATCTTCAAACACGATAGCAGGGGGAGCAATCATTGGGACTGGTCTGGCCCCGAACCGGCTTACAGGTGTTCTGGGCATCGTTCGCACGTATACGACTCGCGTTGGCGAAGGTCCGTTCCCAACTGAAATGCTGGAAGGTGAAGCAGAGTTGGGCCAGATGATCCGTGAGCGAGGTCGCGAGTATGGGGCGTCAACTGGCAGGCCACGGCGTTGTGGCTGGTTCGATGCATTCGCGACTCGTTACGCAGCCGAGATAAATGGTTTTACGTCGGTCGCACTGACCAAGCTTGACGTACTCGACACGCTTGACGAGATCAAAGTCTGCACCGGTTATAAGTTGGATGGAAGTGTTTGCGTATCACTACCGGCTGTTTCACAGGATCTCCGTCGCGTTGAGCCGGTGTATGCCACTCTACCTGGATGGAAAGGTTCAACACTGGGAATGACCGAGATGAATTCGCTGCCTACTGAAGCGAAGGCGTACGTTAACTTTCTATCAGACCAGATTGGCGTTGAGATTGGATTGGTATCCACCGGCCCTGAACGCACGCAAACAGTCATCATCCACGATTCTGCACTTGGCCGCTGGCTGCGCGATTAGCCGTAATCAGCCACAGATAATGACAGATATACGGATCAGAATAAACGCCGGCCTTTTGATCTGTTCGCAGGCTTTTGACTTGTCTTATCCTGCTTGTGGGTCCGGATCTGTGGCTCATTTGTTAATTTGTGGTTCGCTTTGGACAGCAGAGTCGCTGTCAGGTAGAATGCGCTTCCGTTCCTCGCAAATTGAAAAAGAGCACGCATGGCGTGCTCTCTGCATGTAGATGGGCCGATAGCTCAGTTGGTAGAGCAACTGGCTTTTAACCAGTGGGTCGCAGGTTCGAGTCCTGCTCGGCTCACCACTATTTCCTAAGCAAAAGCGGTAATTGCGGTTGGCAGAGACGCCAGCCCTATTTCGTTGTGGCAAATTTGTGGAAATTCTTGGCGATAGCTTGCCAACTGCGCGATCTCGGCGCGCTTGCCCTCATCGTTGCATGTGTATAGCACCGTGTTGTCAGGATCGATTGATAACCCATCAACTCGGCGATTTTCACAATGTCAACACCGATCGGCAAGCCGCGTCGAAAACGTGTTACGTAAATTGTGGAAGCTTAGGTTGCGGATTTCTGCCTCGATAAGTCGTTTAAAAATGAAGTTCCGGCTGGCCTCTGTCCTTCACATAACTTCTCCCTTAATCCGACCTGCTTTTAGCTACGGAAAGCGCGCAATCTGCGTAAGTTGCGGATAAACCCGACAACCGCTTTCGACCCCCTGACCCTGTAGGGGAAAGCGTTACCGTTCAGACCTAGAGGTTCTATGGGAAGAAAAACCGAAGGAAATGCGAAAGCAGGATTTACTGCAGGTACCCTCGACATGCCAATTCTGGAAGCTCTCGCCCAGGGACCAATGCATACATTCGGTTACCTTTGGACATTCCAAAGGAGACTTACTATCTTATTTGCAATGGCCAAAGGAAAGGGTGACGTCAACAAAAATACAGAAGTGCTGCAGGGCACTCTCGACCTGATGATTTTGAAAACGCTTCAGGCGATGGGTCCGCTTCACGATTCGGGATCGCGCGCCGGCTGGAACAGTTGAGCCAAGAGGTGCTCCGCCTGAACGAAGGGACCGTTTACACGTCTCTTCTGCGGTTGCAGCAGGAAGGATGGATCGCGGCGGAGTCGGGCGCTTCTGAGA
>JBHEMC010000009.1:0-71287 GCA_046262775.1 Pyrinomonadaceae bacterium
AAGAGAAAGTGTCGCTCCAGTGTGGAATCGTCAGCAGGTTGTCGCGATCGGGATGGACTTTTTGCTGGGTGTGAGTTGCCGGTTGATCGATCCGCCATCCGTGAAGTTCACGCTTCGCGGGGAATTGATCCGAAAACAACATGTCTTGGATCGTGGGCCGTTGCTGGTTCGTAGTGGCGCCCAAGGCAGCAAGCGCCGCCGCATTGAGTGTTGACGGATCCGCCCCTTGTTGGAGCATGTCGATAACATCCGGCAAACCGATCAGCCGGCGGAATTCCTTCTCATCGAATGCCTTCTTGCTGGAAGGCTGATTTGACTGAGTGGCCGTCGTCGTTTGCGCCTCGACAGTGACAATTAAAAAGGGAACGGCCAACAGGGCCAACACGAAAAACCTGCAACTCAAGTTGACGTTATGGTGATACATGATTCGCTGTCCTTTCCTTGAGGTGATTCCGAGATACGCCTTATGTTCCCCGGCGTAGCCGCAGCAGCTTGGCTAGTCTCAAGAATGGCCTTCGCTGTCGCGAATGATCAGCCGCCACATCGTTGGAGACTGACCCATCGCAATTCACTTGCTCGGGCGACAGCAACATGCCTCGCAACAAAGCTCTAGGGCAAGTACTGGCCTGCGGGTCTATAATCCATCACAAACTTTCCGCCGAAAGGCCCGGCGGCGGTTTCCCGTCCATCGCGCGACACCTTAGCGCAACCGAGCCGTTCCGTAAATGAAAGTTGGAAGAAAAGAAGCGGAAAAATGAGTGAAATTTTCTCGATGGCGATCGGCCATAAATGGAAGCCGGCCACCCAGTCGCATCACCGGATCCTTGCCCGGTGACAACCTACCTCTCGGCACATATCCTCGCGCGGCATGGTTTTCCAAACAATCACAAACCAAAGAAATACCTTTGATTCAATTGACATTCCCACATCGGTGATGGACCCGTTGCACTACTTCGACGGCCGTCCGACCGATCAGGCTGTTAACGCAATAGCTGATGAACGAGGGATACGCCTGGATCCATCACTCGTGCGGAAACTGCTAGACTTTGAGCTGCTGATTCTTCACGTGCTATTGTGAGAAGACCAATTCATTCAACCGCAGTGTGGCTATAGAAAGCTGTCTCAACCGAGGGGTTCACCCCAAATTCGTGTGGCCAATTTGTGGCCGGATGCAGCAACAAACTACTGACAGAAGAGAGCGAGACAATGTAACGAAACGGGAAACCCTTTAAAACCCGTGCTGGCTGCAACCCATTTCATTGTTTTAGTTTAAGAAAATCGCTTGACTAGAACTGGCAGTCATGAGGTCAGGGGTTCGATCCCCCTCGGCTCCACCAAAACGTTTCAACGAGTTAAAGTTGTTGGAGAGACTGGCGGTCTTTGCTCTTTCGATTCAATGACATTTATTTAACGTGGCAAACCGACCTTCCTCACTAGCTCCCTAAAACGTGGATCGTCGCGAAGGTTTTCCAACCTCGGATCGACTTTCAACATTTGCATTTGAAATGCTCGCTCTTCGAACCCCTTTTCAAGCCACGACAGAGCCTCATCCTTTTCTCCCAAACCAGCGCATATGTAGGCGAGACTTACCGCAGATACGTATTCGGTTTTTCTGAGCCTTTTAAGTTCTTCCAGCTCTTTCTTCGCGTCAGAAGTGTGACCGGAAACTGCATAAACAAATCCAGGCACGCCAGTGGTTTTTACTGCTGCACCTTCAGGGGCGTCTCGGACCTTCGCGAGAGCTTCTTCGTACATTCCCTTTTGGACGTAGGCAAGGGGCAGATACTGATGCGCAGCTGGATAATCCGGATCCATTTCCAGACATCTTTGAAATTGCGCAATAGCCTGATCGTAGTTGCGGGCAAATAGGAAATTCTGTCCGAGCTCAAAAATCGTGGTTGTGGACAACGGATCGAGTTCGAGAGCCAGCTTTCTTTCTGAAATCGCTTCGTTTAGGTGGCTTGTTCTCTCCAGGTATCCGCCATACCACTGATGGGCGACCGCATAACGTGGATTCAATTCGATGGCTCGTTTGAATTCCTTTTCAGCATCCGTCCAGTTCCAGTCGTAAACCGCTAGTACGCGGGCTAGCGACGTGTGGGCCTCCGCGAGCGTGTCGTCTATCGCCAGAGCCTGCAAGGCGGCCGTTTTCGCCTTCGGCATTGCAACGCGCGGCTCAATTCGACTCGCAGGGACCACGTAACTATCAGCAAGGCCGGTATAAGCCAGCGCAAATCCGGGATCTTTTGCGATGGCCTGCTCAAAGTACTCAATCGCCTTTCTGATCGAATCGGGAGTTCGCCTGTTCCAGAAGAACCGCCCTTTCAAATAAAGCTGATAGGACTCTGAGTTGTCCGTGTAGTTCCTGGTCAAGTGTTTCGCCTCTGCATTGGAGAGCCGCGCGCGCAGTTTTCGCGAAACATCGCTCGCTATTTCCTTTTGTAGAACGGCGAGATCCTGCATCTTTCGGTTGTATTGTTCTCCCCAAAGTGAGGCGCCGGTCCGAGCATCGACCAGGGAAAGATATAGCGTGACGTTATCGCCTCGCTGAAGGACACGTCCGAGCAGCAGGGCATCGACGGCCAGGTCCTGCCTGATTCGCTTTTCATCGATGTTTGCGCCCTTATAGCGGAATACGGAATTCCTAGCCTTTACCGACAAGTTCGGCAAATTCGACAAACTGTTTATGAGTGATTCTGTCATACCATCCGACAAATATTCGACATCAGGATTCCCGCTTTCGTTAACAAAGGGCAACACGGCGATAGAATCGATCTGATTTCCGCCTGCGCTGCCTCGCGTGGACCAATACCAGTAGCCACCAATCAAACCAAGCAGCAGCACTACGACGAACGCAGCGCCAAGTTTGTGCTTCGCAATTCCTCTAACCACATACTCCGCACTCGATGCAGGCTGGCTAACCGAGTGAGTATCCTGTGCGGTAGCGACATCTGTAGTGCTAGGACCTGAGCTTACTGCGGCCGAAGACACGACCGACTTTTCAATCTCAGTAACACCTTTCAACTCCTCGATTACTTCTTCCAGATCATTCGCTGTGTCGCGAATCGTCTGATATCT
Organism: Pyrinomonadaceae bacterium; assembly: GCA_046262775.1. GTDB lineage: Bacteria > Acidobacteriota > Blastocatellia > Pyrinomonadales > Pyrinomonadaceae > PSRF01. The sequence goes on from JBHEMC010000009.1 coordinate 3,079, forward strand.
CTTCTCTGGTTCTTTTGTGAGGCACCGGCGAATGATGCGCTGCAGTTCCGCAGGAGCGTTTGGGTTGCTGTCAACAATGGCCGGCGCCGGGTCATGAAGGATCTTGTGCAAAGTATCGATCACTGAGTCGCTGGCAAATGGGTTCCTACCTGTAACTGCTTCGTAGAGGACGCAGCCAAAGGAAAAGATGTCTGAACGCTGATCAAGGGTCTTTGCTTTTACTTGTTCCGGGGACATGTAACCAGCTGTCCCCATGATTGCACCAGGTGAAGTGCGTTGCGGCATTGCGACGGTTGCGACCTGACTGTCCATTTCCTCAGGATCAATGGGCCGCTCTGTCGCCTCGACCAATTTTGCCAGGCCGAAGTCAAGAATCTTCGTGTGACCATCGCGGGAGATCATGATGTTGTCGGGCTTCAGATCGCGATGGATGATACCGGCAGCATGCGCTTTCGCGAGGCCGTCTGTGACTTGAATTAGATGCTTCAGCAGTTTTAAGAGTGGGGTGCGTTCATGATGGATCTCCTCGCGCAACGTGTGACCATCGATGAACTCCATCGCGATAAAGTGTACTGAGTCCTCCTTGACAGCCTGGTTACTGCCCCGGTTCTCAGCCTCTCCGATCTCGTAGATGTGAGCGATGTTGGGATGGTTCAGAGTCGCGGCACATTTTGCCTCCTGCACGAAACGACGCATACGATCCTGATTGGAGGCGAGAGCTGACGGGAGAATTTTCAGCGCTACTTTGCGATCGAGTTTCGTGTCCTGGGCCAGATACACTTCCCCCATCCCACCCGAGCCGAGCTTGGAAATGATGCGGTAATGCGAGATCGTGGTGTTAGGAGAGATTTCGCGCACAGGTTTTTGAGTCTGCTAAACAGTCGGGGAAAGCCCAAGCTTACGGCTTGGCATTTCGGCTGAGAAGAAGTCAGGAAAGTTTGGTGGCCGCGAAAGCAGCTTAGCATTGGGAGTTTTTCGCCCGCTCAATGTTGCCTTCACAGCGAGACTCACTCTCATGGTCAAGTCGTGAAACCTGCCGACGTTGGGAATGCAACCTTCACACGCTTAACTCCCAAAGTACGTCTTCTACTTCGCCATCCTGACTAGCGTCAACATACCAAACACAAAGCATGGTGACAAAATTTCGGTCTTCCATGGGCCGCCGAACATCCATTCTTCGACCCACACCCGATGAGTTTTGCGACAGGTATGAAAAACACTTCAAGACAAGCATTTTGCCGAAATCATAATGATGATGGTGGTCAATCTAATTAACCAACGGCTTAATAGTAAAGGGCAAGAAAGGTTGCAACTGCAATTCCGAGCAATAGTGAGCAACAAAAAGTATCCGGATCGTTGTGGACGAAGATAGAGGAGAGTTTGTCCAGAATCCTAAGTTGCTTGTGGTTGAATTTGGGCCGGATGCGTCAACAAACTACCTACATGGCCAGTAACTCAACGTGACAAAACGCGAAACCGCTTAAAATCCTTGCCGGCTGCATCCCATTACAGTATTTTGATTTAACAAAATCGCCTGACTAGAATTGGCAGTTATGAGGTCAGGGGTTCGATCCCCCTCGGCCCCACCATTACTAGCACCGGACAGGCCACTACCTCCTAACCTGGCGGAACACGTTTCGGAACGTATGGCCAACACCTGCCGCGACCTTTTGCTGATTCTTAGTTTTGTGATCAGTCTATCAGCAGTAAGTCTGGGCCAAACACCGCCCGCTCAGACGCAGCCTACTGTAAACCCGAGCCCGACACCGGGGCCGCAAGCAAAACCATCAACAACGCCTACTACCGCTTCCCCGGCAGCGACTCCACAGCAGTTACCATCGGTAACTCCTAACCTTTCTCCTCTCTCGTTGGACCAGGCTATACAACTTGCAAATGCTCAGGCCTCCGCTTTTCAGCAGGCGGGCATCAACGAACAAATCGCGGCGGAAGACGTGCGACAAGCAGAGGCAGCCTTCCTTCCAAGGCTCAGCGCGCCCGTTGATTACATCTACACATCACCCGCTCTAGGGCTTTCGCCGGCTGAGCCGCGCATTCAGAGCTTCATTGCGAACAATGCAATTGCCGAATACCAGGCACTGTTGAGTGTCACTGGCGACGTGGACGTCTCGGGCCGATTACGCGCCACGCTTGCTCGCAATAGAGCATTGCTGGCTGCCGCGCGAGCCGGAACTGAAGTTGCCCGTCGGACATTGGCCCAGGCGGTCCTTGAGAGTTATTACGGATTGGCCTTAGCCTCTGCGCAAAGAATCGCGGCAGAAGAAAATCTCGCCGCAGCCGAAGAGTTTGAACACACGACTGCATTGTTATTTAGCGGCGGGGAAATTGCGGCAGTCGATTTAACACGGGCTCGACAACAAACTAATGCTCGTCGTGATGAGCTGGAGCGAGCCCATGCAAACGAAATAGTCGCTGCTGGAGCGCTGCGCGTACTGATTGGATATGATTTTTTGAGACCGCTGTCTACATCCGACCTTTCATTAACCGTTCCAGAAGACGATCAAGTAACCCGTGTATCGGCTGATGCAATCTCGCGACGCCCGGAGTTTGCACAATTCGAGGCAGAGCGCCAGGCTGCGCAGGCCGAAATCAACGTTGCCCGGGCAGACAGGAGGCCCCAGCTCTCTTATGTCGTGAGCGGCGGCTTCGATACTGATTCCCTGCGACCACCACGATTGAAGGAACATACCGGTGTATCCGCCGCAGTGAATCTTTCAATTCCCATTTTCGATTGGGGTGGCAGTAAGAGCCGTGAACGACAGGCCCGACTGCGCGCACAAATAGCTGAGTCGGAACGGGCCATTGCAGCCCGCACATTTGCTGAACAGTTCTATTCAGCGCGTGCGCAGGCGCAGAGTGCCGCAACCCGGATCCGTCTTGCGCAAGAAGCAATTAGATTGGCCGAAACCAATCTGCGAGCGTCGATTGCGCGATATCGAGGCGGGGAAGCACAGATTATTGAAGTGACGGACGCACAAACTGCGCTCGTTAACGCGCGGCAGTCGCTATTTCAAGCTTCGTTCGATTACCAAGTTGCACTCGCACGACTAGAGCAAGCTGCAGGCCAGTGACTTCATGAACAACAGAGACGACTCACAACGGCAAGCCGAAGTTGAACCTACAGACGAAGAGTGGCTTGAAATTCGTCGAGCCCGTGTCGAAGCGAAACGCCGTCGCAAGCTAATTATCGCCGGCAGCATTGCCATCATCGTTGTGGCGATCGTCGCGCTCATACTGGTGTGGCGTCTTAGGAATAGTTCGGAAGAGACCAAGGAACCCGAGCCAATCGTTAGCGTCAAAGTTGCGAAGGCTGAACGTCAAACAATCTCTGCGAATATCACTGCCCTCGGCACGATCTTTCCCCGCGATCATGCTGATGTTGCCGCCAAGATCAGCGCGCAAATCAAACAGATGGCCCTTCTGAAAAATCGCCCGGTCCAGGCGGGCCAGATTATCGCCGTGCTTGAATCAAGAGATCTCGTGGCGCAACGGAGTGAAGCAGTCGCTGCATTACGTGAGGCGCAGGCAAACGAACGCAGTGTTGTGACGGGAACCATTCCGCAAACTAATGCCCAGGACGACAAAGCCTTGCGCGACGCTCGCGCGAATGTGGCCAACGCACGCGCGACTTACCAACGGCGCCAGCGCCTTTTCGCAGAAGGCGGAATCTCTCAAAAAGATCTCGAGGCCTCTCAACTTGCCTTGACGCAGGCTGAAGACGAATTACGTCTCGCCGAGCAAACAATAAACTTGCGAGCCAAATCGCTAAACCCAAATGATCGGGCGCTGGCCGCAGCTCGCGTCGCGCAGGCGCAACAACACCTTGCTACCGTTGACGCTCAACTCGGTTATGCAGCCATTCGAGCTCCGATCACTGGGATCGTCACCGAGCAGTTCCAATATCAAGGCGAGTTTGCCGCGTCTGGCGCGAAGCTGGTGACGATTAGCGATATCAATCAGGTCATTGTGAAAGCGCCTTTCGCTGACACGATTGCTGGCGCGCTCAAAGTTGGAGACACTGCTACTGTGGTGCCAACCGACAGCTCGGGTGAGCAACGCACCGGTCAAATCTCTTTAATTAGTCGATCCAGTGATCCGCAAAACCGAACCGTCGAGGTGTGGGTTACATTGGGCAATCAGGATGGCCAGTGGCGTGCAAACGGTGCGGCCCAGGTAACCATATCTAGTCAAACCAAAACGAATGCGATAGTCATTCCTGCATCTGCGGTGACTCTGGAAGCCAGCAACGCGTCAGAAGGTACTGTCATGGTAGTTGATGCAGCTTCTGTGGCCCACGAAACAAACGTGACAGTAGGCATCCGTACGTCTGATCAGATCGAAATCACGAGCGGACTCAATGGCGGTGAGACTGTTGTTACGGAAGGGAACTTCGGACTTGCCGACAACACCAGGGTAGAAATTGAAACGGCTGCGGAGAAGCCTGGAGAAGGGGAAGAGAAGAAAGAACCGTGAGTATCGCGCGCTTCGTCTCGAATCAATCGCGGGCGGTACTCGTGCTGGTAGGACTGCTCTGCATCGCAGGACTGTACGCAGCATGGCAACTTCCCATCGCAGTATTCCCGCAAACCAATTTTCCACGTATTGTCGTCATCGTCGACAACGGCGTTGCGCCTGCTTCACAAACGCTCGTTTCAGTGACAAGACCTATCGAAGAGGCGATGAATGGGATTCCAGGCATCGCAAACATTCGTTCTAAAACGGCACGAGGGTCTTCCGAGATCAACTTGTTCTTTAACTGGAACGTCGACATCATTCAAGAACTCCAACTGGTACAAGCTCGGCTCTCACAACTCTCTTCCACACTTCCTCCTACCGCTTCGATCAGAAACGTTGAACGACTCACTTTTGCAGTTTTCCCAGTGGCAGGTTATAGCCTGACCTCCGATAAACGAGATCAGGCAAGCCTTCGCGATATTGCGCTCTACACGATCCGTCCTCGACTTGCGCGGCTCGGCGGTGTGGCGATCGTTGGTATTGCCGGGGGAAAAGCAAGAGAATTTCACGTCACGATCGATCCTGAAAAGCTTGTTGCGCACAACGTTTCGGCCCCGCAGGTAGTCGATGCAATTCGCAATTCCAACATCATGGTCTCGCCTGGATTGGTCGAAGAAAATCACCAACTTGAACTTGCGCTTGTGAGCGGTCAGGCAAAGAAGCCGGAAGAGTTGAACAGTATCGTTGTCGGTACTGTCAACAATGCTCCCGTCACAATAGCTGATGTCGCAACAGTAGGTCCGGGTGTCGAGCCTCAGTACACGATAGTCACTGCTGGTCCACCGCCGCACCCTGCTGCTTTGGTAAATGTCAATCGGCAGCCGGAAGCGAATACCGTTGCCGTCGTGGAAGAAGTGAACAACGAGCTGACCTCGATTCGGCAACAAGTACCAAAAGACGTAAAGATCGCCGCGTATTACGATCAGTCGCTGCTGGTGCGCGAGTCGATAAAATCAGTACGCGATTCCATCATAATCGGTCTCCTGCTTTCAGTCGTGATTCTTTACGCGTTCCTGCGCAACTGGGGTACTACCTTTGTAGCAATTCTCGTTATCCCGGTTACCGTGCTCGTCACATTTCTGGCGATGTGGCTGGCTGGGCTCAGTTTTGACCTGATGACTCTCGGCGGTGTTGCAGCCGCCATTGGTTTGGTAATAGACGACGCTATCGTCGTCGTCGAGAACATATATACTCATATGAATCGCGGCCAATCTCGTCGCGAAGCAGTTGAGTCAGCCATCTCAGAAATTACCGTTCCAATTATCGGTTCCACTGTCACACCTGTTGTAGTCTTTCTACCGCTGACTCTGTTAAGCGGCGTCACCGGTGTTTTCTTCCGCTCACTCGCTCTCACCATGGCAGTGGCTCTCTTAACTTCCCTTGTCCTCGCACTAACCTTCACCCCTGTCCTGGCGCAACGGTTCGTACGCACACATAAAGGGTCGTCCGACCCTGCTCAGGATGAAGATGAAGTCAGCGGCTATCTTGGCGCGATTGTTCGTCGTTATGAGTGGGTGCTAGGTCATGCGTTGGACAACCGCTGGCTGGTCTTGACGATCATTGCTGCTGTGCTAATTGGGTCGTATCTCCTGTACCGCACCCTCGGTTCGGAATTCCTGCCCGCTTTTGATGAGAGTGCTTTCGTACTCGATTACCTCGCACCACCCGGAGCTTCACTGGCAGAAACCAACCGCATGCTGCAGCATGTAGAAGAACTGCTGGCCCAAACGCCGGAAGTAGAGAGCTACTCTCGCCGCACGGGCCTCGAATTAGGGCTTTTCGTCACAGAGCCAAATAGGGGCGACTTTGCAGTGAAGCTCAAACCGGATCATGAGCGATCGACCGAGGATGTCGAGGCCGAGTTGCGATCGAAGATAGCAAAAACTGAGCCGGCGCTCGAGGTGGAGTTTGTCGGAATCTTGCCTGACATGATCGGCGACTTAACGAGTTCTCCTGAACCGATTGAGATAAAACTCTTCAGTGAAGATGCAAATGCGTTGGCGATGAAGGCAGAAGAAGTGGAGGCGGCAATTCAAAAAATCCAGGGTGTCGTCGATACAAAGAGTGGATTGGTTGTTAGTGGTCCAGCTCTTACGTTTAATGTCGATCCAGCTCGCGCTTCGCGTTTTGGCGTGACTGCCGCCGATGTCGCTTCGACCGTTGAAACAGCAATGTCTGGAGAGGTCGCTTCTTTCCTGCTCCAACAAGACAGACTGATAAGTGTTCGCGTGATCTTTCCGGCCGATCTCCGCAACTCGATTGACAGAGTGAAAGCACTCCAGATTCGCTCCAGCTCGGGATCACTGTTTCGACTCGATCAAATAGCCGAGGTTGAATTCGAAAAAGGACAAACTGAAATTGAGAGAGATGGCTTGCGACAGACCGTTGCTGTGACGGGTCGGCTGGAAGGGAAAGACCTCGGCACCAGCATTCGTGACATTCAGTCGCTGCTTTCGCGTGAAGTGAAGCTGCCGGCCGGCATGACAATTGAATACGGCGGTGTTTACAAAGAACAGCAATCAAGCTTTCGTGAACTCCTGCTGTCGTTGTTTCTGGCGGTAGTGCTTGTCTTCATTACACTCTTGATTGAATTTCGCTCGTTTACTCATCCGATATCAATTGTCGCTGGAGCGGTGCTCGCACTCGGCGGCGTTCTTCTGGGATTATTCGTGACTGGCACATCATTGAATGTGGTTTCACTGATGGGAATGATCATGGTTGTTGGTATCGTGGCAAAGAACGGCATTCTGATGCTTGATGCGGTTGAAGATCATCTGAATGCAGGCGACACGTTGCGACAAGCTCTATTACGTTCCGGGCGACGGCGCTTTCGTCCGGTGCTGATGACGTCACTGGCGGCAATTCTCGGGATGTTGCCACTGGCCCTCGCACTTGGTGCAGGAGCCGAATTACTTCAACCACTCGCAATCGCCGTGATTGGTGGTCTGACGATAGCCCTGCTGTTATCGCTCGTGGTCACGCCTACTGTGTACGCCATGCTCAATCGTGACGCTAAAATTACTCCGTCAACGCCGCGACAAATCTAATCCGTTATGTCTGTGTTAATCTGCGACAAATTTTTCTTCTGCTCGAGAAGGAGTCCATTATGAAACCTCGTGTGTGGTCACTCATTTTCTGTTGTTTAGCATTTGTTGTTTTCTTGTCGCTTCGAACGCAGGCAACTGCGCAGTCGTATCACGTAGTCCGCAAAATCGTCTTGGCTGGAGAAGGCGGTTGGGATTATCTCAACTGTGATGGCGAGGCTCGTCGCATCTACATCTCGCGGTCGACTCACGTGATGGTTGTTGATGCCGATTCGGGCGCGATTGTTGGCGACATTCCGAATACACCCGGCGTGCACGGAATCGTGTTTGCTCCTGAATTTGCTAAGGGCTTCACAAGTAATGGCAGAGACGCAAGCGTCACAGTCTTCGATCTGAAAACGCTTAAGACTTTGAACACCGTGAAAGTGGGGCAGAATCCGGACGCTATTGTTTACGACGCGTCGACCAAACGTGTATTCACGTTCAATGGGACTAGTAAAGATACTACGGCGATCGATGCGAACACCGGAGAAGTTGCGGGCACGCTTGCACTCGGCGGTCGACCCGAATCTGGAGTCGCCGATGAAAATGGTAAAATTTTTGTCAACCTTGAAGATAAGAGTGAAGTTGTCGAGTTCGACGCACGCAAACTCACGATTGATGCAACGTGGACGCTTGGTCCAGGCGAGGAGCCGACCGGGCTTTCGATGGACCGAAAACATCGCCGGTTATTCGTAGGGTGTGGAAACAAGCTAATGATAGTAATGAATGCTGATACTGGCAAAATCGTGACGACATTGCCGATCGGCAATGGTGTTGATGCAACGACCTTTGATTCTGAAACGCAACTCGCATTCAGCTCGAATGGTGAGGGTACAATTACCGTCGTTCACGAAGATTCGCCTGACAAATTCACCGTCGTTGAAAATGTGACAACGCAACGAGGTGCAAGAACGATGACTCTGGACCAAAAGACACACCGTTTAATGACAGTGACAGCGGAATTTGGACCTGTACCAGCCGCGACCGCGGAACGGCCTCGTCCGCGAGCGCCAATCATCCCCGGCACGTTCACACTCCTCGTGCTGGACCGACATTAAGACTCAAGCATCCATGAGATCTGCCGGTGATTTTCTTACACGCGACGCCGGGTCGCGAACGGGTGTAATAAAATCGCATTGCTCAATTTATACCTGAGCAAAACAGCCTGAGGGCGCCAAACCTCATTCTTTCCAAATAGCACCTACGCCAACGTCCGACAGATGTTTGTTCAGCGCCGGCACGTCCTTGTTGAGGATCTCGTCGCCTCTGGACTTTAACGTAGCCCATTGGGCGTTCAATTCCTTCATTCGATCCAGCGACGGCTGATTCACTCTTGGAATATCACTCTCTGTCTGATTAATCATAAACAGATAATTAGCGGTGAACTTATTCGGGAAGTTCTCCACGTCGTCGTAGGCCTTCGATTTGCGCTGTACCATGTCTTCATCCCACGCTTTCATTTTCTTTAGCAGCGCATCGCCTTCACTCTTTACTGATTTGTATTTGTCGTCAGACGGTAAGGAACCAAGCAGCGATTCCAGTTGTGTCTGCTTCTCGTAAAGGTTGTTTACCATCTTATGCATCGATGCCACCTCGGTCTCCAGACTCAACATCACGCGATGGTATTCGTCATATGTCGCAGCGTTGGTAGGGTACAAAGGATTGGGCAGTAATTCAGCTTCAGTCGAGGCCGTCTGGTTATCAACTTTCAATGTAATCGAATATCTACCTGGGGGCGCCTTGTGGCCGGCAAAACTTCCCTCAATTCGGACATCCGGTACGCCCGGAATCGTCGCATAACGCATGTCCCAGACGAATCTGTTCAGTCCCTTCGCTTTCGGCAACAGCGGTTCTTCCCTGGATCTGCCTTCAGACCTCGGGGATTTATCATCTTTCTTTGAAGAAAAAGTGCGGACCACGTTTCCTGCGGCATCCTTGATCTCCAACGAGATCTCATCATTCTTCTTTAACTCGGGAAGTTGATAATAGATTACGACACCGGTTGACGGGTTCACACCTCTGGTTCTGTTTGATCCGGTAAACTCGTCATCTGGCCGATCCAGTTCGCTCGATCCATTTACGAGGTACGCATTGGCAGGGCGATAAATGGCGACAGACGCTCCATCCTTCTTGTACTGACGAAGCACGTTCAAATCATCCAGGATCCAGAATGCTCGGCCAGAGGTCGCAGCGATAAGGTTGCCTTTGTGAATTCGCAAATCGGTTATGGGAGTAATCGGCAAGTTCAACTGAAATGGCACCCAGTCAGCACCGCCATTCCACGACAAGTAAAGACCTCGTTCGGTGCCCGCAAACAACAGGTCCTTTCGCACATCGTCTTCACGTACGACACGCGTGAATGAATTCGCGGGAATGCCATTGTCAATTTTTGTCCAGGTGTTGCCGTAGTCTGTGGTTTTATACAGGCCCGGCGTAGTGTCGTTGAACTTATAACGGGTCGTGGCAATGTATGCAGTTGCTTTGTCATGTGGTGACACTTCAATCGCATTGATCAGACTTTCGGCGAGATTTTTGGGAGTTACGTTCTTCCAGTTTGCGCCTCCATCACGGGTCACATAAACAAAGCCATCGTCGCTGCCGGTCCAGATCACACCTTTTTCAAGTGGCGATTCTGCGATATAACTCAACGTGCCGTAATTCTCCGCACCGACGGCTTCATTCGTGAATGGGCCACCTCCTGTGCCCTGTTTTTCCTTTTCATTGCGTGTCAGGTCAGGCGACACTTCTTTCCAGGTTTTGCCCATGTCACTTGTCTTCAACAAGTATTGAGAGCCGTGGTAATAGGCGCCAGGCTCGTGCTTGCTCCAAATGATCGGCGCATTCCAATTAAAACGGTACTTGATGTCTTTAGCATCCATTCCAAGATACTGAATCGGAGCCGCCATGATGTTCGTACCCCCCTGAGCCTTCACATCGAGCACTTCGATTGTTCCCTGGTAACTGTCACCCAGGACGTACTTTGGATCGTCAGGATCGAAGGCGAGGAATGCGCTTTCGCCACCGGCAGACGGTGTCCAGCTATTTGCAGTTATGCCGCCAGTCCCTAATTCACGGCTTGCAATCGATACAGATGTGTTGTCCTGCTGGCCCCCGTAAATACGATACGGAAACTGATTGTCGACGTTGATTCGATAAAATTGGCCGGTGGGCATGTTGTATTGGCTGCTCCAGCTTTTTCCTCCGTTAAAAGTGACAGCGGACCCGCCATCGTTTGAGATAATGAAGTTGTCCGGATCGTTCGGATTTATCCACAAATCGTGAAAGTCGCCATGTGTCCCCGATAATGTTTCCCACGTCTTGCCACCATCCGCTGAACGCATCGCAGAAGCGCTCATCACGTAAACCGTGTTTTCATTCTTTGGGTCGATGAATAGTTCAATGTAGTACCAGGCCCTTTGCACCAGGCGGTGGTCATTCGTTATTCGACTCCATTTCTTGCCGCCATTGGTCGAGACGAACAAGCCACCAGCTTCTTTATATGAATCGCTTTCGATGAGGGCGTACACTTTGTCCGGATTGGAACGACTTACCGCAATCGCCATCTTCCCCATTTCTTCAGGAAGACCCTCTTTCAGCTTCTGCCACGTGTCTCCACCGTCCGTCGATTTGTAGAGACCGCTGCCGGGACCGCCGCTGATAACTTTCCACGGAAGCCGGCCATGTTCCCACATCGCCGCGTAGAGTATTCGCGGATTATTCATATCCATCGACAACTCGGCCGCTCCTGTTTTGTCGTCCACAAACAGAACATTCTTCCACGTCGCGCCGCCGTCAGTGGATTTGTAAATGCCTCTTTCTTTTGATTGGCTGTACAGAGCGCCCTCTGCGGCAACGATAACGACGTTCGGGTTTTTAGGATCGATTACGATGCGGGAAATGTGCTGCGTTGCTTCGAGGCCCACACTTTTCCAGGTGTTGCCAGCATCTGTCGACTTGTAAACACCATCACCTGGATGCGTCATAACACCGCGCACTGCATGTTCTCCCATACCGACGAAAACAACATTCGGATCACTTTCCGCAACCGCAACTGCACCGATGGAACCGGTCTTGAAGTAGCCATCGGAAACATTCCGCCAGGTGATCCCCATATCATCAGTCTTCCAGAGGCCGCCACCAGTAGTTCCCATGTAGTAAGTCTTTGGATCACCAACAACCCCACAAGCTGCGTTTGAACGACCGCCACGAAATGGACCAATAGATCGCCATTTAAGTGCTTTGAAAATCGTGTTTAGATCATTCGGCGCCGCGTTTTGTGTGATTTGTGCCGACACGTTGCCAAAAAACAAGAAGAGAAGGAGTACGGAGACATGGAACTTTGACATGAGTATCCTCAAACAATGGAAGTTTCCAAGAGTCATTGAGTTTGCATTTAAGGATTGGAGCTTGATTTCAGGTCCACTTGAGGAACTGCTCGCCTGCAATCACCGGCGACCAAGTGTCTAATCGCTACTCCATCAAACGAGTGCTAGTGCTATGTCGCTACTTGTTATCATTACGACGGTGGTTTGCGCAACTGCAGTTCATTCGTTAGATCAGCTCTTATCTGCGGGATCTGTCGCTTACATCATAAATCCGCCACTGCACATAATGGTTTGACCTGAGATGTAATTCGATTCCGGCAAGCACAACAAATAGACCGCGCCGGCAGCCTCATCTGGCGTACCCAGTCGAGAAATGGGAATCATCTGCGTCAGCGCAGCATGCAAAACTGAATTTACGCCAACCTTGATCGTCCTCTCTCCAACGCTGACTGTTCCCTCACTGTCGGACCAGGACTTCGTTAAGCGGGTGTCGATAAAACCGAACGCGACGGCATTCACGTTTACTTTATAGCGACCCCACTCTTTGCTGAGTGCTTTCGTTAGACCAACAATTCCTGCCTTGGCAGCCGCATAGTTTGCCTGCCCTGCATTTCCACAAACGCCTGAGATAGAGGAGACATTGACTACCTTTCGAAATATTTCCGTGCCGGCCGCTGCTTCCCGCTTCGCTGCGTCACGAAGAAATTTTGACGCCGCACGCAGAATTCGAAACGGCGCGGTCAGGTGAACACTGATAATCGCATCCCACTGTTCATCCGTCATCTTCTGGATAACGTTATCCCAGGTATAACCCGCATTGTTTACGATGATGTCGAGCGTTTCCCAATTGTCGAGGGCGGCTTTTACAAAGCGTTCGGGGAAATCTGCCTGTGTTACATCTCCCACGCACGCAATGGCCTCGTGACCCATCTCTCGTATTTGTTCAACGACCTCTTGCGCGACTGCTTCATCCAGATCGTTCACAATCACACGCGCGCCACAGCCCGCGAATTTGATGGCGATTGCGCGCCCGATCCCACGACCGGAGCCGGACACGATTGCAACTTTATTTTTAAGCGTATCCATGTTTTGCTTTCGATTCTACTCTGCGCGAGTGACACTAGCGAAGGGAGTTTTGCGAGTTGAAGCGGGAACAAACTGATGATAAGCGCCTGATCGAGGTGCTGAGTCTGTCGCTCGTGGCCGCGCTGCTGGCAGCAGTCGGCGCATTGGTATTCCTTGCCTGGTTGGCGGATGAAGTACTGGAAGGAGAAACACGGCCATTCGACGACGCGACACGACAGGCTATACACGAATGGGCGTCGCCTACGCTGACCACCGTCATGCGTGACGTGTCGTTTCTTGGCTCGTCGTGGTTCTTATTCGGATTGACGGCGGTGTCCGTGGCGCTGTTGTTGATGCTAAGAGCCAAACGACAAGCAATGCTTCTTGCGATAACGATGGGTGGCTCCAGCTTGCTTGATGTAACGCTGAAGCACGCATTCCAACGACCTCGTCCGATTCCGTTTTTCAATCTGCCGGCACCGAATTCTTACAGTTTTCCAAGTGGACATGCACTTGCGAGCTTCTGCTTTTATGCAGGATTCGCAGCCCTCCTAACCGCCCGTCTCGCACGAAGACAGGCAATCGCGATGTGGACGGCCGCAGTGTTACTGGTTTTTTCGATAGGATTTTCAAGAATTTATCTGGGTGTGCATTACATAACTGACGTAGTTGCGGGTTATTTGGCCGCGTTGATCTGGATTGTCGCGGTAAGATTTGTCGACCTCGAACTTTCGCGACGAAAAAAGCGAAAGCGAGGTTTGAAGGATCACGCCAAGCACTAAGCTGAATCTGACGCTCAAAATCCAATTCCTCAGCTTCTGCATTCAGTTTGACTGTGTTTGCCGCTACGGCCAATAGTCAATACCTATGCTAATCTTTCATTTCACCTTCGAAGCTCATCAAGGGAAGGTATAGCCCAATGGCAATTAGTCAGGAACTGCTGGAAATACTTGCCTGTCCTGTGTGCAAAGCGAAAGTTGAACTCAAGGCAGATCGCAGCGGCTTGAAGTGCGTTGAATGCAAGCGAGTTTATCCCATTCGGGACGACATTCCGGTCATGCTTGTCGACGAAGCGAAGATCGAAAACGACGAAGCGACAACCACGAGCTGATGTACAGGCTGGACACTGAAGAAATACCTGAGCCACTTGCGCCGGCGAGGTGGGACTGGTCAGCAGTGCAGCGTGTCTTACTCGTTCGCCTCCGCTCGATCGGCGACACGGTCCTGTCTACTGCTTCCGTTTACGCTCTGAAACGATTCCTGCCAAACGCAGCGATCGACGTGTTGGTCGAAGATTGGGTTGCGCCTGTGCTTCAGGCCCATCCTTCAATTAGCAAAGTCGTGACTTTGCAACGTTCAAGTCTAATCAGTCGGGCAAAGGTGGCGCGTCAGCTTCGCGCCGCTCGCTATGATGTGGCATACAACCTTCACGGCGGCACTACGGCAAGTATGCTTACACGTGCTTCAGGTGCGAATCACAGAGTTGGGTTTGCGAGTTATCAATACAGTCAATTTCACAATCATCGCGCGCCTTCACCTCTGTTGCTCTGGGGACAACAAAAAACGCATTCGGTCGAACAACAACTCGCGCTGCTCGGATGGACCGGCATTCCCGTGACGGACCGGCCAGCAACGCAGCTTGGCATCACAAGTGAGAGCGCGGCTGTTGTGATAGAAAGGCTTGCTGCGGCTGGATTGGGAGGTAGAAAATTCGCTGTCGTCCATCCCGCTGCCGCGTTTGCAACTAAGCAATGGGCGGCTGATAATTTTGCGCGCGTGGCAGAATTCCTGGCCGATCGTGGTTTAGCAACTGTAGCGATTGCCGCTCCACATGAGACACCCGTACTCGAGACGTTGACCTCGAGTTCAAAAGTGGGCATTACGGTGTTGCATCTCTCATTGCCGGAGGTCAGCGCGTTGTTGAGTAAGGCTCAGCTGTTTGTAGGCAACGACAGCGGTATCGCGCACATGGCAGCGGCACTCGGAATTCCAACTGCAGTTGTGTTTGGCTCGTCGAACATTGCACATTGGCGTCCGTGGTCCAGAAGTCGATCGGAAGTTATATTCGAGCCGACGCCGTGCCAGCCTTGTCATGGATACTTCTGTGAGAAATTTCAGGAACCCGAATGTATTCTCCGCGTCCCGGTGTCCCGTGTTACTGCGGCGGTCGACAGGCTTATCAGTGCGCAGTAGTCAAACCGCAGTAGTGGAACCATTGACTGCCGATATTTGCAGGTGCGGAGGGGGTCAAGTTAGAGCAACCCCACTGAACCTCACCAACTGATTCGTCGCATTCAAGCCGCCATCCTTGGTGGCTCAACGTGTATCGTAGTCATCGCTTGAGCGGGATCGCGCTTTCGTTTTGAGCCCTTGCAGACTGTCGCTTTCAATGGATTGTTACCGTGATGGACACCTTAACTAAAGCTCGCGTCGCGGAAATACTCGAGAAGACTCGCGAACAGAAAATCGTTGTGCTCGGCGATCTCATGCTTGATGAATTTGTTTGGGGCGACGTCACTCGTATTTGTCCCGAAGCGCCGGTGCCTGTCGTCGAGATTCGTCGTGAATCGTTCCATCTGGGAGGTGCAGCGAATGTGCTCGCGAATGTTGTTGCCCTTGGCGCACACGCTGCTGTCGTCGGCGTTGTTGGCAAAGATGCTGCCGCCGATCGGCTACGCAGCAGCCTGAGAGAGTTAGATCCGGCGTCCGATCTACTAATCGCGGATGAATCGCGGCCTTCAACTGTCAAGACGCGAATCATTGCTCATAATCAACTCGTGGTGAGGGCTGATCGTGAACTCCGCAGACCCGTCAGTAAAGAGATCGAGGACCAAATCATTTCGGCTCTGAAAGAAGCTTTGACTGATGCTAAAGCATTTATCATTTCTGATTACGACAAGGGAGTTGTAACTCCAGCTATCCTCCGCGAAATCCTGCCGTTTGCTTACGACCGTCTTCCAGTGCTGATCGATCCGAAGCTGCGCAACTTCAATTTCTACCGACCTGCCACCCTCGTAACTCCGAACCACCACGAAGCGTTGCGCATGAGCGATATCGAGGAAGACTCAGACTCAGGACTGCATATTGCCGCGCAGAAAATTCGCGAGAAGCTTGATTGCGATGCGGTTCTGATAACTCGAGGTGATCGCGGAATGATGCTGGTAAAACGTGACGGCGACTCTGTCTACGTCAAGACTGCGGCGCGTGAGGTATACGATGTAACCGGCGCAGGCGATACTGTTATTGCCACTCTGGCCTGCACACTTTTGACAGGTGCATCAATGGTGGATGCGGCGACGATGGCAAACCATGCGGCGGGCATTGTAGTGGGCAAGGTGGGAACGGCAACGGCCACAGCTCAAGAACTGATTGCGACATTTGGATAAATGCAATATAGCAGCACTACAATCGATGCTCATTGCATAGAAACGTCGTAATCCCGCTGAACAAATTCAATGATAGGCAAAACTCTGCGGCATTATCAGATCCTTGAAAAGCTCGGAGTGGGCGGACAGGGAGCAGTTTACAAAGCCAACGATACAAAGTTAGGCCGTTCCGTTGTCATCAAAGTTCTGCCACAGGAGCTGACCGCCAAAGAAGCAAACCTTAAAAGATTCGAACGTGAGGCACGCCTCGCGTCGTCGCTCGATCATCCAAACATCTGCACTATCTTCGATCTTGATGAGGTCAACGGTACGCATTTCATCGCCATGCAATACGTGGCAGGCCGCAATGTGCGTCAACTAGTGCGTGGTCGACCCTTGGAACTCAAGACAAGTTTGCTAATCGCCCTGCAAGTTGCCGATGCACTTGCTGCGGCACACGCACGCGGAATCATCCATCGCGATATCAAGTCAGGTAATGTGATGGTTACGCCGACCGGCCAGGTGAAGGTGCTAGATTTTGGGCTCGCCAAGTTGATGGACGACACCGAGGCCGCCAATTCGCGTATCCATCGAACAGAATTGACAGAAATTGGCATCCCCTACGGTACTGCGACGTACGCCGCACCTGAACAGGCACGCGGAGATCGTGTCGACAAACGGGCCGATATCTTTTCAACAGGTGTATTGCTTTACGAGATGCTTACGGGCACCTGGCCGTTTCGCGGCAAAACTACCATCGACGTACGTCACGCTGTTCTGCATGAGAATCCCAAGCCAGTAGCTGACTTACGCGGCAGTCCTGTACCCGCAAGGCTGCAGCAAATCCTGGATCGCGCCCTCGCAAAAGAACCGCGCCACCGTTTTCAAAAAATGGAGGAGTTGCGCGATGAGTTGCGGCGCGTACTAGAGGAGACGAGCGGGTCTGACAGCAGTACCACGGACTATCAAGCGATCTCGTCCGAACCGCCGCGACATCTCAGTTCCCGCAATCCCATGTCTCGCGCAGTGCGTTGGCTAAAAACTTTGAGTGGCAGCGAATCGTCGACGTCGACACCCCGTCATGCAACTTCAGGGAAGCACACGATTCATGAAACACCCTTTACAACTATCGCTGATCAGGAAAAGAAAAGCTTGGCGATCCTACCGTTTCGGAATTTGAGTAATAACACCGCAACAAGTTTTTACGAATTTTCGCTCGCAGACGCGGCTATCACCGAACTGGCCCGTGTACGTTCATTAGTGGTGCGGCCATCGTCTGTCATAGCACGCTATCAGGGACAGTTAGTTGACCCGCGAGAAGTAGGAAGAGAGCTAAACGTCAGCGCAGTTCTCACTGCCGGGTTCATAAGCGCCGGCGATAATTTTCGCGTTACAGCTCAGTTGCTCGATGTCGTATCCGGCGAAATCCTTTGGAGTGACCGCATCGACACGACTGCCTCTGACATCATCACGCTCCAGGACACCATTGCACAGCGCATCGTTGAGGGTTTGCGAGTTGAACTAAGCCCCTCCGAGCAGGTTGGGATCGGCAAAGCAGCAACTCAGAATCCTGCTGCTTATGAACAATACCTTCGCGGTCGAGATTTGTTTGCCCGTTTTATTTTCCGTTCAATTGCGCCTGAAGATTGCGCAGCGGCAATCGAGCATTTTCAACGGGCAATCCAGCTGGATTCGAATTTTGCTCTTGCTTACGACGGTTTGGGTGCATGCTACGTCAACCGAGTATTTAAGGGTTTTGGCGGTTCAGAAGATTACGAATTGGCAGAGGACGCTTTTAACAAGGCGCTGCAAATTGATCCCAAGCTATTTGAGGCGCGAATGCTCATGATCTTTGTTTACCTGTGGCGCGGTGAAAAGCAGAAGGCGCGCGAGGCAGTGAATCGGGCAAGAACCGAAGCGCCAAACGAAGCGGTAGTTTATTTCGTCAAAGGCACACTCCACCGGCTCGATGGTGAATACGGAAAAGCGCTCCGCAGCTACGACCGGCTCGTCCGCTTAGATCCTGCCGCCCACGTAGTAGCGAGCTACAGTCGTTCTCTCGTGTATATGTATATGGGCCAGTTTGAAGAAGCATTAAAGCAGCTTGACAACGCAGGCGAACCTGACAATCCGCTGGTTCGAACCTTCCGCGCTCTTGTCTTGTATTACAAAGGAGAAGTCGATACGGCAGCGGAACAAATGCGGCAAGTAATTGACAGGCACCCAAATATGTACGGCATTCGCCCGTTCATGGCAATGTTTCTTAGCGCCCAGGGGAAACACAGTGAGGCATTGGCACAGCTATCAAACAACGTAAAGCGAAATGGCGAGGTCGATGCAGATATTGCGTACTCAATCGGTTCCGTGTATGCCCTCGAGAATTCGCGCGACGAAGCATTTGAATGGTTGGGACGGTCAATCGCGTTAGGCAATGCGAATCGTCCCTGCTTTCAAAACGATCCAAGCTGGAATGGTTTGCGTGATGATCCTCGGTTTGTCGAGTTGATGAATACAGTTTCTAATCGCGATTGAACGGTTTTCAAATCAAGAGACAGCTTCCACTCACACAATGTTACAAGGGCAAATGCGACGAATAAGTCTGATCTTAATTGTAGCGACCATTCTCTCCTTCACGACTGCAGTCGAAACTGCCGGCCTCCAGCGCGACAGCCGAACTTTTTATTCAGAAACGACTCAGAGGAAGGCATCGCCAGCCAGCACGCCAACGCCGTCGCCTATCCCTGCGATTAGTCCCGAACCGGCGCTAAACTCTATAACAAAGCCGGCTAAAACCAGGTCGACAATCAAAACTCTTGCTGAGTTACAGAACCAAATTTCCGCAATTCTCAAAAGCCCGGAGCTCGCACCTGCGATGGTTGGCGTAAAGGTAGTGTCACTGGATACAGGTCGAGTGTTGTTCGAAGAGAATTCTCAGAAGCTGCTGCGTCCGGCATCGAATATGAAACTCTACACCGTTGCCACCGCACTCGATCGCCTGTCACCTGACTTTCATTTCACAACGTCTGTTCTTGCAAGCGCTCCGGTCGACAATGCCGGGACGATACACGGTGATATGGTGATCTATGGCCGCGGTGATCCCTCACTCGCTGCGCGTTTCAACAACGGCGATTACTTCAAGGGCATCAACGATCTTGCATCAAGGATAGCTGCCGCCGGCGTCAAGCGTGTAGAGGGTGATATTGTTGGCGACGAAAGTTATTTCACTGGACCGCCATATGGCTCGGGTTGGGAGTGGGATGATTTGACCTGGTACTACGGCGCTGAGGTTAGTGCTCTAACCGCCAATGATAATGCGTTAGACCTGTTCATTAAGCCCGGTCCGGTCATCGGTAGTCCGGCAATTATTATTACTGGACCACCTGATCCCTTACTAACAGTTTCCAATCAGGTAGTTACCACGGCGAAAGGGACTCGCAGAGAAGTTTCGCTCTATCGAGCTCTTGGTCAGAATGTCGTAACCATAAAAGGCTCGATTCCGTTAGATGACCGCGGTTACACGGGAGGGATTGGAATCTCGCAACCGGCGCTTCTGTTTGTCTATTTGCTGCGGTCGGTGTTGGCGCAAAGAGGGATAGCCATTACGGGTAAATCGAGAGCAGTTGGCGCCATCGATCATCCGGATGCCGCAGCGAAACCCGCAACTGAAATTGCGACTTTGGAATCACCTCCCTTTAGCGTTATCGCTGGGCAAACGCTGAAGCCCAGTCAGAACCTTTACACTGAGTTAATACTGCGACGACTCGGTAAGTTGCAACGAGAGACCACCAGTGGAAACGATGAAACGTCTGAAGACCGTGGATTAAAAATTGTGGAAGAATTTCTCAGAAGCGCTGGCGTAAGACCCGAGTCTCTCGTGTTAAGCGATGGTTCGGGTTTGTCGCGTAATGATATGGTGACAGCAGAAGCTTCGGTGCAACTCCTAACGTTTATGAGCCGACACCGTTATGCCGAAACCTTTCGTGCCGCGTTGCCAATCGCAGGAATTGACGGAACTCTGCGCAACCGCATGAAGGGAACTCCCGCCGAAAACAATTTGCGCGCGAAAACAGGTTCATTAAGCTCCGCGGCTAGCCTTTCCGGCTATGTCACGTCAGGGGCTGGTGAAAAGCTGGTGTTCTCAATAATGGTCAATAACTACCCGTCGAATGTCGAGCCCCGCACGGCGTGCATCGACCCAATTGCGATCCTGCTTGCTTCGTTCGCCGGCAAGTCAGAATAATCAGAACAGGAGAAGGAAATGTCCTCAGAAAACCTGATTGGCATGTGGAAAGAAACGCGCTCCGGATTGATCCAGGAAACTGAAAGAATTCCGGAAGAGCAGTTCGGCTTTCGTGCAACACCGGAGACACGCAGCATCGTTGAATTACTCCAGCACATAATCGAGGCACAAAAATTTCTAGTCGGCGAAACCTGTCGACAGCATTCAAACCTGATGCGACAGCCTTTTCCTGATCACATCAAAGAGTATGCGGCCGGCGTAAGCGACGTAAATGACAAAGCCGGCTTATTAGAACTCTTGCGCGGGAGTATGGATGTGGGGGAGGCAACAATTCGGTCTTACGCAGACAAGCTGGATGAACCTATGCAACGTCTGGATGGAAAACACACTACGAAACTGGCCTTTCTACAGTTCGCGATGAGTCATGAAATGTATCACCGCGGCCAGTTAACCGTTTATGAGCGTTTGCTCAACATCGAACCTGCGTTAACCGAAAGGTTCCGCCACTTGTTCGCCAAAGCCGGATAGATGACGCCACGGTTCACCAAGTTTCACGGTCTCGGCAACGACTATCTCGTGATCGAATCGGCTCAGCTGGGGTCGGACATTGATCTTGCCGAATTCTCAAAGCGCATTTGCGACCGGCATTACGGCGCTGGAGGTGATGGTATTGCGCTGGTCGCGCCTGTCATCTCTGATGATGCCGATTACAATGTCCGAATCTTCAACCCGGACGGCAGCGAGGCCGGACTGTCGGGCAATGGTACTCGTTGCGCGGCCGCTTATCTGCGGTATCACGGTCTGTGGAGTGACACTGAACTGCGGCTGTCAACGCGAACAGGTATCAAGAGATATTTGCTGCGAGAGGAAATTCGGAAGGGCAAATACGTTTTTGATTCCGAACTGGGAAATCCAAAGTTGGACCCCGCTGAAATACCGATGACAGTCGATTCGAACATCGATACTGTCGTCGGATATCCATTAAAGGTACAAATGGAAACCGTGCTGGTGACCGCTTTGCAAATGGGAAATCCGAATTGCTGCATACTTGTCAATAATTTTAGTGATTTGGATTGGCGTTCCCTCGGTGCTGCAATTGAAACACACAACCAATTCCCAGACAGGACGAATGTCGTGTTCGTTCGCGTACCGGATCGCCGGACCGTTGAACTCCGAATCTGGGAACGCGGCGTTGGTGAAACGACCGCTTCAGGAACCTGCTCGTGTGCGGGAGCTGTGGCCGCGATGATCAACGGCCGAACGGATCGGCAAGTCACTGCGGTCATGCCCGGAGGCCAGGTCCAGATAACATGGCGAGACGACGACGAGGTTGTTATTACGGGTAGCGCTGAAGTAGTCTATAGCGCAGAGTGGTTGGGCAGTTAATCGCACTGAGTCTTGGCTGCTAACCGGAAAAAAACTAACGAGACATCCCCCAATGAACCCTCCCGACCATCGAGGCCCACGAAGCCTCCTTTACATTCTTCTCTTCACATGTGCAGTCTCGCTCGCTGGCTGTGCCGGTAAACTTATCAGCGCGACTGAAGCCGAACCGACCAGTAAAGTAAAACCTCCTGAACCAGTAGAAACCAATGTGCCCATGTGGCTTGGGGATCCGAGCCGCACGTTCTATGGAAGCGGACCATGGTCAAAGGAGCCACTGGAGGTCGTTTGGGATTTCAAGACGCAGTGGTCGAGCGGGCGACTGCACAAGGATCCGTGGGGAGGTTCCGGATGGCCTGGTCAGCCGGCGGTGCTTAACGGCCGTGTCTATTTTGGGTCGGCCGACAGCCGCGTTTACTGTCTCGACGCCCGCGACGGCTCCGTCATCTGGAGCTACAAGACTACCGACAGCGCCAAATCGTCGCCTGCAATCTCAGGCAACTATTTGGTCATCGGTAATCTGGATCACCGGATATATTGTTTGAACGTTAAGGACGGCACGCTGGTTTGGCAATATCAGACGGGCTTTGAAACCGATTCATCACCGGCAATCGTCAATGGACGTGTTTATATTGGTGGTGAAGATCATTTCTATTACTGCCTCGACCTTGAAACTGGGACTCTCATTTACAAACAACAGCTCGGAGGGTCAGTTGAGGGCGGTTCAACCATTGTCAACGGCAAGATCTATGTCGGAACGGAAGCTGGCGATCTGCACTGCCTGAACATGATCGATGGTTCAATTCTTTGGACTGCCCGCATTGGGGCGGATTCGAATTCGACTCCAGCTGTCGCGGACGGCGTAGTCTACACTGCCGCGGAGGATGGAACCGTTCGCGCCTACAATGCTGACACCGGAGATTCGCAGTGGAAGTTCAAAGCCGAAGGTGGCCTTAACCTCCGCACAAAAGAGCGCACCGGTTTTTGGGGCAGTCCGGTTGTCGTGAAGGACCGGCTGTTTATTGGATCAAATAACGGGAAGCTTTATTCTCTTCATGCGAGGACAGGCGAATTACTGTGGGAGTATCAAGCACGCGCTGCAGTCTGGGGCACGTCGCCAGTTGTTGACGGCCGCGTCGTTTTTGGTGACAAAGCTGGATGGGTTTACAGCCTCGAGGCCAACGACGGTAACTTAATTTCCGAAATCAAAATTGGTGACAATATCGACGCAACGCCGGCAATAGTGAGCGGTAGGATTTATGTTGGCGCTTTTAATGGGAAGTTCTACTGCCTGAAATAGCTTTGCTCGTCTACCTTGTCGACAATACCATTGATGGCCAGGGGGCAAGCCCGCGGGAATTACGCGCAGTGCTTGGCCGATTGATTCCGGAAATAGAGATTCTCAGCGAACCGTTCGACGCAGTTTCACTCGATAGAGTCCGCACCCTCCGACCTTCGCACATTATCCTGAGCGGTCAAAGCGATCCCTGGGATTCGTACACGCCGGATTCACTCGCCGGCGTCTTCGATGTAATTAAGCATGCGAGCCAGCCGATTCTCGGCGTGTGCGGTGGACACCAACAAATAGCTCTTGCTTATGGAGCGCGCGTTGGCCTGATGGAACGGCTCGAGCCCGGCGAAGGTTACCAGGGAGCGAGAAGAGAGCGAGGATACTTTCCGGTCGTCACGAATGGTGAGGGCCTCTTCAAGGGATTGCCACGAGAGATTACTGTTTGGCACTCACATTGTGATGAGGTCAAGGAATTGCCAGACGGGTTTCGGCAAACTGCTTCGAACCAGACCTGTAAAATACAGGCGATGCAACAGAAGGGACGTCGCGTATATGGGGTTCAGTTCCATGCTGAACTCTTTGACGAGAGCCACCCTGACGGGCGACGTGTACTCGACAATTTTCTCAGCCTTTGAACCCCCGACCTCAAAAAGCCTCTTCTCACCGATAAAAAGTCCACCGCGTTAACTCACAATATTTCAGCATTTACGCGAAAAAGGCCCGATTTGACTGGCTTACGCCCAGGTTTTAGCCTGGACACCGTTTTGAGGCCTATGCTAGCCTCCGTCAATACAAAGGCGAGCCTTAAGCTCGCCGTTTTTGCTTTACAGCTTCATTTCATTCAGCGCACCGCATCAAGGATGCAAGCCCCGAACCTCGGCTGACGTGAGTCGACTCCTCAAGCCGGGGGCGAGTTTTAGCACAGAACAAACTCGCGCAGAACGCTGATTGGTACCTTACACTCGGACAGGAGACCCGAATTGACAGTTAAATCTATATTCAGCGGAAGTGCAATTCTATTCATGGCACTTCTGTCTGTTTCGTTGTTTTTATCCGCTCGACCTCTTTCAGCCGAAACCCGTTCGGCACAAACTCAGGGACAAACACGCGAAACCGCAGTCATTTCGAGCCCAAAAATTCCGGAGTCCCATGAAGCTCCTGCCGTCGAATTAAACCAAGAAGAATTCGTTGTTGCTGCAACCAACTATGTTGCCACCGCGTACAGTTTGAAAGGCCGGACTGCGAGTGGAAGACCTGTTTCCAAGGGGATGATTGCTGCCGATCCAAGATTTCTGCCGCTCGGTTCACGAGTACGGCTCGAAGCTGGATCGTACAGTGGCGAATACCTGGTCACGGACACAGGAGGAGCGGTTCGTGGCAGGCACGTTGATATTTGGACCCCGACTGCTCGTGAGGCGATGAAGTTTGGTCGCCGAACGATCAAGTTGACAATATTGAGTTTTGGTGGCAGGAGACGTTCGACGGCTAAATCAGAAAACAAATAAACCCATTTATAATCCAGGAGCAAAGGCAAAAGACCGAGCGTCCTTTGCCTTTTTTTATGACTGCTCAAGTTGCTCTCTCGTAATACCGCTTGTTTTCTTTGCAACATTTTGCCAAGCGATGGCTTTGTAGCCGGATACGAGGCGATGGCTTCGCCTGTCCATGGCGTTTAATGTGGGGGTGTGCCGCTCAGCGCTTCCTTCGGCCTTATGCAGTGAAGAAGAATTTCAGCTGACCGCACTGCGTAGTTAAAGTTTAGGCGAACTCGGCGATCGGTTCGACACATTCAGCGCGCGATTTCAAACCTGAAAACGCGCAGACGCAGAGGGGCGCGCAGACTCGTCTCTCTCGTTATGCCGATAGATATTACATGCTAAGATTGGGCAGTTCCCTTCAGAAAAACTTTTGTCAGCATGTCGTTCGACTCATACCAACAAATCCCGACAGCGGAACCTCTTGTTGAAGTCAGGCGTGGATCTATCACAGAGTCGCGACATCGTGGCCACCTGGCAGTTGTTGAGCCTGATGGTACTGTCGTGGCCTCGTTGGGAACACCTGCGACTGTCAGCTACCTGCGGTCCTCTGCAAAGCCGTTTCAAGCAATACCATTGCTGGTTTCTGGCGCTGCCGATCGTTACGGTTTAGATGATCGTGAAGTCGCGCTCGCTTGCGCATCGCATAGTGGCGAGCCCATCCACACCGAGATTGTGGCTGGGATGCTTCGAAAGATCGATCTGACATCCGATGCATTACGTTGCGGAGTTCACGAGCCCTACAGCGTCTCCGCCGCGCAAGAACTCCGTGACCGTGGCGAATCCCCTACTGAACTGCACAACAACTGCTCCGGCAAGCACGCCGGAATGCTTGCCGTTGCAAAACACATCGGGACATCGATCGGAACTTACGATCAACCAGAGAATCCTGTGCAGCTCATGATAGGACGAGTTATGTCACAATTTTCGGGTGTTCCGCTGGACGTTTTGGCAGTGGGCGTCGACGGCTGCGGTGTTCCAGTGTTCGGAATGACGGTCGAAGCAATGGCTCTCGCATATGCAAGGTTAATTTCGCCTCCAGGCGAATTTGACGCAGTCACTCAGGTTGCTTGCCGCCGCATTGTCTCTGTCATGACCCATTATCCGGAATTGATCGGCGGAACCGCAGACCGGCTCGATACAGAAATCATGAAAGCCGCGCCAGGCCGTTTAGTGTCCAAAGTGGGAGCAGAAGGTGTTTATACCTCAGGCATCCTTCCATGCGAGCGGTGGCCTCGCGGACTCGGTCTGGCGTTCAAGATCGAAGACGGCGACGACCACCGTGCGCGCCCCACCGTTACAATCGAAGCTTTACGACAATTGGGGATATTGCACGACGGCTCACTCGAAACAGTTTCACGTTATGCATTCTTTCCGATCAAGAACCGGCGGCAGGAAGTCGTCGGTGAGGTTAGGGCATTTTTCCGATTAAATTCGAAATAGCCTGCGTAAATGAATGGTGCAGAATTCTGAACATCTTAACGCTCCGCCGTTGCAGAGAGACGTGCGGGGTCGGGTTGACGTCGATTCGGTACCAGATGTCATTGAATGGTTTCTCAACTACGACCAGCGTGTAGCGATTATCAAACACCCATCCGTCGAAGAAGTATTTCAGTGGAAGCAACAGCAGACGCAAGCAGCAGGTGAAGACGTTTTCATTTTCAGGCAAGCAGAAGATCGTCTGGCGATCGGAATTATTCAGGCACTCGCTGATAATCCAACCGAGCGTGAATTACATTCATGGCTGTCGCAACTGCTCAATGCGCTGGAGACTGCCTCGAAGGTTAACGAGAACATCGCGCAAAACTACGGGCTCGAGCTTGGTGGAGGCGCATCAATCTTAAGAGAGGCAGACAAAATTCCGTTTGATTGCGGTCGTAACGACTTTCTGGTCAACTGTTGGATTGAGACACTATGTACTGCTGAAGCCCGGGTCCTGGGTTGGTTGTATAAAGAATTCTACGGCCGGTCTTTCGCACCCTAAGGCTACCCGGCGATAGAGGAGTTGCACGTGACTCCAGAATTACGCGCCCTTTTTCCTATAACTAAGCGCGTCGTTTATTTAAATCACGCAGCAGTGTCACCGCCGCCGATCATCACAATCGAAGCAATTGAAAACCAATTGCGCGACGTGGTTGAAAACGGCTCCTTACACTTCCGCAGTTGGATTGAAGTTAAGAATCGCACTCGCCATGCGCTGGCTGAGCTTCTTGGCGCAAAAGCAGAACAAGTCGCATTCACGCGGAACACTTCCGATGGGCTCTCCACCGTCGCGAATGGTTATCGCTGGCAGCCCGGGAACAACATAGTTACTTTTCGCGGTGAGTTTCCCTCGAATATTTATCCCTGGCGCCGCTTACGTGATGCATACGACGTCGAGGTACGCATGTGCAACGAGCGAGGTGGCGGCGTAGATCTCGAGCAGCTTGAATCACTCGTCGATAACCAGACACGGATAATTGCCATAAGCCACGTTCAGTATGCATCAGGTTATCGAGTAGATCTGGAGCGATTAGGTCAGCTTGCCCGAAAAAGCGACGCGTTGCTGGTAGTAGACGTTATTCAGTCGCTAGGTGTCGTCCCGATTAATGTAGATGCGGAACTCATAGATGTCGCGGCCGGCGCTTGTCACAAATGGCTGCTGAACCCTGAAGGTGTAGGTTACCTGTACATATCAGATCGCGCTCGCGAACGAATCGAACCGACGTTAGTAGGCTGGGGGAGCGTACCTGAACCGGAGGATTACAACAATTTCAACCAGCCGTGGAATCGAGGCGCACTTGCATGGGAAACAGGCACTGGGCCAACCGCACTGATTCATGGTCTGGACGCCAGCCTTCATCTATTGATGACTTCAGGTACAACCACTATCGAACAATACCTCGAGAATCTCTCTGACTATTTCTGTCAGCAACTGGATGCGACCAAGTACGAGATTGTTAGCTCTCGAAGGCGTGGCGAGAAATCTCAGATCGTCTGTATTCGTCATCGGCATGGCGTACCGGCGACGCGTCTGTACGCAGAGCTCAAGAAAAAAGGCATTGTCACTGCGCCTCGCGGTGACCGCTTACGAATTGCTCCACATTTTTACAACACAACCGCCGAACTCGATTTCCTCATTAAATCACTGCCCTAGCGTGCGAGCGATAATCGTGCGCGTGTATGCGTGGAACTGTACGGAACGTGTACGACAACGGTCATGGTCCAACTCTCACAACGTTTGCTCGTAACACAGCGTAAGCCGAATCATTAGGAAAACGCATGAAGACTACTTGCTGAAGATCGGGTGCGAGAGTTGGCACGGTCGTTGCGAAAGAGCTAATCAGAACAAGAAGGGTAGATAAGGGTAAATCGGGTCAGCTCAGAAACTGCGGTGAGTGGAGGCTTTGGGGGAGGCATCCTCTCACGATTATTAAAAAGCAAGTGATTGACTCTTTTGGGGGAACGGAGTTACCGCTTGAACGCAGTCGAAGAGCAATAATAGCGGTGCTGCTGGTGGCGCCTTGAAGGGGCTAGGGGGAGCCTCCCAGGGAAAATCAGCAGCCCGCGATTTTTTTGACTTGATTTACAAAGAGGCACAGTGAACATATTGTTCACTGTGCTTTTTCTGTTAATTGCGGCCGTTGAGGAACCGGGCGGGAGTCGTTTTCGCTGTTAGCTCATCAATGTTTAGTCGCAGCATGCCACCGGCATCGGAATACGCTTCTGCGCCGCGCTGATGCGCGCGCCGATGGCCAAATAACAACGCGCCGAAGAATCCACCCACTGCGAAGCATCCCACCAATGCGAAACCGGATGCCTTCAACACAGAAACCAGTACTCCGAGTGTGGTTTCGGTGTAACGTCGTTTGGCTTCCTGAAGGATGTAGGGATTCTCACCAAGCCACCGCACAACCTGTTCGTATTTGATTTGATCGACCAGTTGCTTCGCAGTTGATTCATCGGGAGCGCTGAAGACAAAGACGGAATAATTACCAACCCTGCGGTACGCTGACGGTGCAGGTTTACCCTGGTTCCATAACTCATGAATCCTGGCCACGACGCGCTGATCATTCTCGGCCGCCAACTGCGGCGTATGGAACTCGACAATTAGCAGCCTCGCTTGTCCATACTTCGCTACAACACCTTCTCCATCTGCCTGGGAATCAATAGCTGAAAGCACATCTTGTTGATCCGGTGCAACATTCGTCAGTTGAGAGAGCTGATAAAAGTAGAGCACTTCCTTTTGGATTTCCGACGGAGGGAGATGTTTCAACAGCACCGGTACATCGCCCTCGCCTTTATCGAGAGGATCAGCAATCAATTTTGCAAATTCGTTCAGCTTGTCTGCCAGGGTGTGCGCCTGAGTTGATGTTATGCGGATGAAAAACGGGCCCTTGCAGAATATGATCTGATCCGCTGTTTCGATGGCTGCCGTACCAATCGCCGGAACGTTTGGAAAGACATAACCTGGCCTTTGACGAGCGTCGTATGCTGCAAAACTGAAGAATGAGAACGCCTGGGAATCCTGTTTGAACCTGACAAGTTCAACTTGAAACTTCCCGTATCGGCTGACGTAGCCAACTTGTCCGTTAACAGAATCGTTAAGATCTGCTCTGTCAGTACCCTCCTGAACGGGCTCAACCGTTCCGGCTCGGTGAAACTCTCCTACCGTTACCGGTAGAAACTGGCTCAGTTCATTCGTTGCAGGTCCCGCCAGCACTGCGGAACCCGTTACGAGCAAAATGATTAGGATGGCAAACGAGCTAAAACTACGCACACAAAAACTCCACTGCAGGAATGTAAGCCGGGGATTAGAAACCGCCGATTGACCGAAGTTCCTGATGTATTTTCGCAAATTCAGTTTAATGCCAGCGTCTTAGTTCTCGCAAAAGCAGATCAGCGTAATGACGTGGATTTCCGATGTTGTGAAGGACAGTTGTGCCGCCTAACTCGCTCGCGTTATCTACGAGGATGTTGCCAAACCCCATAATGCGCTGAGGGATAGTTGCCGAGACGGTCACGTCCTGTATCTTGCTCAATGGAATATTGCGAGTGGTGCGCGCCATCAAGCCCTGATCGATTTCGAGCTTCGCGTCTGTGAGAGTGTACCGGATCATATTCCTTCGAATGTGGTAATAGGCGGGTATTAGTAACAACGCAAGTGCGATGAGAATTGAGATGTAAGCGGGCACATTGATCATCGCGAGGATAAAGACGAGCAGTATTCCGCCAACGACTGCCAGACCATATCCAAGCTTGATGAAGATCAGCGTAGGACGAACAGTGAAGACCGTTCTCTCCATGTCTCCAGTGGCTGGTCCGGAAAGGGAAGAAAACCCGCCACGAGCAAGCCGGGTCGCCTCGGGATCACTTGCCGGGGTGCCACAGTTTGAACAGAACCGAACGCCCGGCGGAACGTAAGCTCCACATTTCACGCATGTCATCAGGGTTAACCTCACTTAGCGTCGCGTTTTTGCCACTCATCATATCTAAACGTCTCCTAATACAAAACGAGACGGACACCGGTACAAGTTCCGCCTCGTCAGTTACGTTTGGGATTTTTATTATTGACTGATTAGTTGAAGTCGTCCGTCGGGGAGCCTGGTCGCAAAAACGCTCC
This sequence comes from Pyrinomonadaceae bacterium, assembly GCA_046262775.1. GTDB lineage: Bacteria > Acidobacteriota > Blastocatellia > Pyrinomonadales > Pyrinomonadaceae > PSRF01. The sequence continues at coordinate 33,504 of JBHEMC010000009.1, forward strand.
GTTCGTAAATCGTCAGCGGGGCTGAGTCCTTTTGCCTCGCCGTTGCGAGTTCCGCAGCATTCAAGTTGTTAGCGTGTGCGGCTGCAAGTGGGTCGCGAATCAGGCTGTATCGTCGCCCGATGCGTCGTACGTATTCCTGAGTCTCGCTGTATGGTGGTACCTGAAACCCATATTTCATGACGGCACCTTCGCCGGCGTTGTATCCGGCAAGCGCCAGTTTCACGTCGCCTGAAAAGAGATTCAGCAGAAAACGCATGTAACGCGCTCCGCCTTCAATATTCTGTCGTGGGTCGAAGATGTTCGTTACGCCAAAACGTAACGCGGTCATGGGCATCAGCTGCATCAAGCCGCGAGCCCCCTTTGACGATACTGCACGGGCTTTGAATGTTGATTCCTGATGCATGATGGAATACAGCAACAGAGGATCAACGGAATTTCGGCGACCAGACTCGACAATGAGATTGTCTACCTGTGCATTTCCAGTGGTAAACCCACCCAGCGACGGATTTACGTTTAGACTGGTTAGCTGAATTGTTTCTTCAGCACGAGATTGATATTTAGAGTTGGCCCTGTTCGTCAGCCTTTTAGGAACGGATTTCCTGATTGGCTCGGGAGGAGGCGCCTGAATCGTAACTCGATTGAAATCGAAGTTATCGAGCTGATAGGTCGACTGCGCCACGGCCGGTATGGCTGCGGCACTGCAGATAATGACGAAAAGCAGCAGGGTTTTCATTCGATTCCGTGTTCCAGGCGGGCAACTTAACTGCGGTAAGGTCGCGCCGATTATGGCCAAATGCATACTACCACGGTCGTTCAACTATTACCAACATCGTTGAGCATGAGGTATTTCAGAGGTTGAACGCAAAGACAAAGTAATACGGGCCCATTTCGGAATTCGGCCATTGCCGTCCAAATGTCTTGACAGCGGTAGTATCATAAGCGCGCTTTTTACCTCACGCCCCGAAACATCAACCGCGCGCTTCTGCGCGCCTCACAAAAAGGACGATCAAAATGAAAATAATGTTGACCCTTACTCTGACCCTTCTGTGTCTCTTCTCGACCCCGGTGCTCGCAGAAAACTCCACTTCAACCACCGGCGGTAGATCCGGCGGGTCCCGACAAACTGCCAAACGAGGTCCTGTCTTCCGCGCGACCAAGGACCAGATCAATCAGGCCCAGAGCTTACTGAAGTCGCGTGGGTTCTATGCCGGCGAACAAATTGGCAAGCTCGACGATGCAACGCGGAATGGTTTGAGGAAGTATCAGGAAGCAGAAGGTTTGAAAATAACTGGAACGCTTAACAAGACAACACTGGAAAAGATGAACATTCCACTTACCGAAAAACAGAAAAATATGTGAGTGGAAGCAAACTTTCCTAATGTAATCCCAGGGTTGCTGACCGCAACCTTGGGACTAATCTTAATCGTAGTCTCTGAGTACTCTGTGTCTTTGCCATTGTTGATACGAAGACGGCGCGAATAGATCGAACGACACAGAGACTTGTGCAACCAATCCCGTCGTATAGCTTAACCGTCTACTTGTGAAGGCAAAGCCTGCAATGCAAACCACCACCTTGATCGGGTCACCCAGAGAACGCAGGAACCAGGTCATTAATGAGTTGAGAGCATTCGCTCAATGACTTTATAGCTTTCATTGAGTGCGATTTGGAGTTTGTCTGGTAGATTCCCACCACCTTCGGCCATCTCTGCCTTGCCGCCACCCCGTCCACCAATGATAGGCGCCAGCTCTTTTATGACTTGTCCCGCAGGAATCCGTTTCGTCAGATCATCCGAGGTGCGTACAATTAACGACACCTTGCCATCACCGGTGCGACCGAGTACGACAATGCCTGATTTGATCTTTGCTAATAATGTGTCTGACAACTGTCGCATGCCGGCAGCATCCAGTCCACTTGCCTCGCGCGCGAGCACTCTTACACCGGCAACTTCCCGCGACTCATCGCCGTTAGTCGAGACTCCCATGGCGCCACTTGCGATTTTCAAACGCAACTCATCCGCTTCGCGACGTACTTTTTTTAACTCGTCCTGTAGGCGTGTAACAACACCACGTAATTCGCTTCGTGAAGTACGCAACCCTGTTGTTACATCGTCAACGAGGTTCTCGAGTTCGCGAAAGCGTTCGTACGCCTCCACACCTGTCACAGCCCTGATCCGTCGAACCCCGGAAGCAATCGACTCGTCGCTTGTAATTTTAAAAAGACCAATGTCGCCGGTAGCGCGCGCATGAGTCCCGCCGCACAACTCCTTTGAAAAAATTTCTTCAGCGCCCTTGATTGAAAGCACTCGCACCTCTTCGCCGTACTTCTCGCCAAACAACGCCATGGCTCCAGAACGCATTGCCTCGTCAATATTCATTACATCGGTTTGTACCGGTTCATTTCGAAGTATGTGATAGTTGACTAACCGCTCGATCTCTTCGATTTCGTTTCTGGTCAGCGGCTGATAGTGATTGAAATCAAAACGTAGATATGTCGGGGCGACGACGGACCCGGCTTGTTTCACATGAGTGCCCAACACCTCGCGCAATGCTGCATGCATCAAGTGCGTCGCAGTGTGATTACGTCGGGTTGCGTCGCGCTTTTCCACATCAACTTCCGCCGACACGATGTCGCCTACCTTCAAAGTTCCACTTTCGATCTTCACTTTGTGAACAAGCACGCCCGGTAGCGGCGAATAAGTATCGTTAACAAGCGCGAGCAAATGAGTATTTACGAGTTGGCCAACGTCACCCACCTGGCCGCCACTTTCCGCATAGAAAGGTGTTTGATCGAGAACAACTTCGCCCTCCTCAGCTTCAGTTAGCGATTCGACCTCTTCTGTTTTTATTAAGGCAACAGCTCGAGCGCCTGTAACTACGGTTGTTTCATAACCTCGAAAGTGAGATTTGGGAAGGCGATTCGCAATATCTGCGAAGACGGGATTCGCCTTCATCTTTCCTGCGGTTTTATCGGGCCCTGTGGTTTGCTGCAGCAACTGCAAAGCTTCGTCGAATGAGCGATTGAACTCCTCCTCGTCAACAATAAATTCTCGCTCCTCTAAACCAACTCGTATCAGATCTCGCGGCGTGCCGAACGTGTCGTACAGCCGTGCTAATTGTCTATACTCGGGCATGGCGCCCCTGGTGGTCGCAAACAACTCGTCAAGCTTGTTTAGACCAACGGTCAAGGTTGAAGCGAACCGCTCTTCTTCAAGATGCACCATCTTCCGCATGAACTCGCGCTGAACTTCTAACTCCGGAAACGCTTCGCTCACCTGATCCACAACAAAATTCGTTACGTCGTTGAAGAACGCTCCTTCCAGACTCAGCGTGTGCCGGCCCTGGTAAATCGCGCGACGCATAATTTTTCTCAGCACGTAGTTGCGACCTTCGTTGCCCGGCAGTATTCCATCCGCGATAGAAAACGCAGTGGCGCGTGCGTGGTCTGCTATCACACGCATCGCAAATCCCGCCTGCGATTCCGGTTCGTAATGACGGCCGGCGAGTTTGGCAGTGAACTCCACAATGTCGCGTAGAAGATCCGTATCGTAATTCGATTCAACGCCCTGCATCACTACTGCGAGCCGTTCGAGGCCCGCGCCCGTATCGACTGACGGCGCCGGTAGAGGATCGAGTTTGTAAGTTCCCGGCTCGACTTCGATGCGGTTGTACTGCATGAAAACGAGATTCCAGATCTCCATTGTCGTGTCGCCCGGTCCGTTCACCAGAGCAGCATTGTTGTAGTTTGGATCCTCTGGGTGCTCACCGAGATAGTAGTTGATTTCCGAGTTCGGTCCGCACGGTCCAGTCTCAGCCATCTGCCAGAAGTTGTCCTTGCGACCAAATTGCAGAATTCGTTCTGGTCTTGCACCTACCTGCAGCCAGAGCTGCGCCGCTTCATCATCTCCAGGAACCTCATCGTCACCAGCAAAAACAGTAAACCAAAGGCGTTCCGGATCGAGACGAAGCTTATTTACGAGAAAGTCCCATGCAAATTCGATTGCGTCTTTCTTGAAGTAATCGCCAAACGAAAAATTCCCAAGCATTTCAAAGAACGTTTGATGCCGCGCCGTTTTACCAACCTCATCCAAATCGTTATGCTTGCCGCCGGCGCGAATACACTTTTGCGACGAACAAGCGCGAACGTAATCTCGCTTTTCAAGTCCAAGAAACACGTCCTTGAATTGATTCATCCCTGCGTTTGTGAATAAGAGCGTGGGATCGTTTGCAGGCAAAAGGGGCGAGGAACGAACGCGCGTGTGCCCGCGGTCTTCGAAGTACTTCAGAAACTCTTCTCGTATTTGGTTACCAGTCATCATTGATTCGAGTTTAGCATGCGCCACTGGCGGCCAAGAAACATACCGTCACATGCAAGTTCGGCTTGGAAATTGTTGGATTCGAACTCGGTCGAATCCTGAGCGCGATGCTCGGATTTTCGGGCAGAGCGTTATATGTTAAGCGGGCCGCGGCCTGAGGCCGATGTAAGTGAAATCCGGAGCTAAGCCGTACAAGTCCGACCAACTAATCCTCATCAACCTCAACACGGCAGACCTCGCGTACCTTCGAGCTTACCAGTTCGAACGGAAAACCCTGCCTCAGTAAATGATCGAACAAACTTTTTGTCTCAGCACGCGTCTTTGGGCGCCCGCGACGCACCCGTTTCTTGATTGCGCGATCGATCAATTCCTCTTCCGACGTTTCCTGATACACGTGCTCCAGCGCTTCGTCAGCCACTGAAGAGTCGATCTTCTTAAGCTTGAGTTCGCGTTCCAGTCGCCTCCGTCCGACAGGTCGCTGCTTAACTCTGGAGGACGCATATGTCAGCGCATAACGCTGGTCGTCCAAATATCCATATTCCAGCAAACGCTTGATAACGGCTTCGGTGGCTGCTTTATTGCCTCTGCTTGACAGGTTTTCGCGTAGTTCCTGTACGGATCGCGATTTGGCCGCCAGTAAATTCGCCGCGCGCTCAAATGTTTGCCTCCGGATCTCTTCCGGAGTCAGTTTCTCAGTGCCCGGTTGTGTTCTGGTGCGCGTTTTACGCATTTATCGCCATCCCCAACAATCAACTACAGCCCTCAGTGTTCACACGATAACCACGGCAGAATAAATCAATCGGCCGGTTTAGACGTCATTATTTTGCTTCACATTCTTGCCAGACCGCCATGCCAGCACAGCCGTAAAGGAAAACGCACGAGTTCGTTACTATCTTGTCAGAGCATTTCCTTCGTGGTCCAATCGCCAACCGGCGCGCGCCAAATTACAATGAGTGGTATGCAAGGGATTCTGATTATTGACAAGCCGCCAGGCTTTACCTCACATGATGTGGTCGCGCGCGTCCGCCATATTCTGCACGAGCGGCGAATCGGGCACACTGGCACTCTCGATCCATTCGCAACCGGAGTGCTGGTGTTGCTCATTGGACGAGTCACTCGCCTGGCCCAGTTCTTTTCGGATGCGGATAAAGAATACGAAGCTATCATCCGGCTCGGCTTCGCCACTGACACCAGTGATCGCACCGGCAGTCGTCTTCCGGATGCCGTGGGCCAAATACACAACGTGGGTCTTTGGAGCGAGCAGGAAATCGAGAATGCGTTGGCGAGTTTACGCGGTTATATCGATCAAGTACCTCCGATGTTTTCCGCAAAAAAGCGCGGTGGCCGCAAACTCTACGAGCTAGCCCGTCGAGGAGAAGAAGTCGAGAGAGAGCCGGTTAGAGTTTGCATCCACGAAATTCAACCAATAAAACCCGGTGGCAAACTTGTAAAAGACAACCTTGACGGTACTTTCGATCTTCAAGTCAGGGTTGTTTGTTCGGCCGGCACATATGTCCGCACTCTGGCCGAAGATTTTGGAAAACGGCTTGGGATTGCGGCCCACCTCGCGGAATTACGTCGAACACGAGTTGGCGAGTTTCACATAAGTAATGCAGTGTCTCTTAACGAGTTGAGTACAGGAATGGAGGAAGAAGCGTTGGGCACCCTGTTGGTCCCGCCCAACGCAGCACTCCCTCATATGCCTTTGGTGCATCTAACCGCTGACGATGAGCGCAGGGCGCGTTATGGACTGGAGGTTCGTATAACTCAGTCCAGTTGGCCCGACGGAGCAAAAGTCAAAATGTGCGACATGCAGGATCAATTAATAGCAGTTGGTGAGTTTGATGCTCACAGCGGGTCGTTGCACCCTCGGGTTGTGATTGCGGCAGCGAGCTGATGCGAACAATGGCAATGTTAGGAATTACTGACTCACTCCTAAAAATTAGGCATTGACTTTAGCCCTTCACCCTTGTGCTATACTGACGTCAAAATATGGAAGCGCTCGCAGGTACGCTTCCCACAAGTGCTCACTCCGTGACTTCCGTTTGAAATCGTTTAGAACTGGTCGAGATCATTGAGAAATGAATGCTTCCCGTGAGCGACTCACACTTACGCGCGCGTGAGTGGTGCACAAGCATTCGCATAACACACTGTCGGTCGGCAATTCGACCGTCGAGAGGGCGTGACCTATCCCCACACGCCGTCCCAGCGCGAAAGCCGAAGAGGTTTCAAGGCTATGCAAGAGCAGGATGGCAACAAGAAATTTAACATTAGTGAACGCTTGGAAGATTTGCGCCGTGAACACGAAGCACTGCGCTGGGAGGGTACGTTCCGGGATTACTTCGAACTGGTAGCGCAAAACCCACGTATCGCTCAGCTCTCACACGCTCGTGTTAACGACATGGTTCATGCCTCAGGCGTTGAGAAGATCAACGAGGGCACCCCGCACGAAGTCGTTTCCTACAACTTCTTTGCGTCAGAACTTTTCGGAATTGAGGAGCCGATCGCGAGGATTGTCGAATACTTCAAGTCGGCGGCGCAGCGCCTCGAGGTCCGCAAACGCATTCTTCTCTTGATGGGTCCTGTGGGCGGTGGGAAATCAACCATTGTCAATATGCTCAAGCGCGGTTTGGAAGATTGGACGAAGATCGAGCGTGGTGCAGTTTATGCCATCAAAGACTGTCCGATGCACGAAGAGCCACTGCATCTGATTCCTCATGCTTTGCGTGCCGAAATCGAGAAACATTACGGCCTGTATATCGAAGGCGATCTCTGCCCGCAGTGTCGTTATGCTTTGGAAAAAACCTACGATGGGCGGCACGAAGATGTAAAAGTTCATCGAGTGAACTTTTCTGAAAAAGAACGCGTTGGCATTGGTACTTTCTCGCCCAGCGATCCCAAATCTCAGGACATTACTGAATTGACCGGTTCGATAGATCTCTCAACAATAGGCGAAGTGGGTGTGGAATCCGACCCTCGAGCCTATCGCTTCGATGGGGAACTCAATATCGCGAATCGCGGCGTGATGGAATTTGTGGAGATGTTGAAGGTCGACGAGAAGTTTCTCTACAGCCTTCTGACTCTTTCACAGGAACAGAGCATCAAGACGGGACGGTTTGCGATGATCTATGCGGATGAAGTAATCCTGTCTCACTCAAACGAAAATGAGTACATCGCGTTTGCAGGTAATCGAAAATCAGAAGCGCTTCAGGATCGAATCATTCTCGTTCGTGTTCCTTACAACCTCCGTGTGTCCCAGGAAGAGCGGATTTACGCCAAGCTGCTCCACCAATCGGAAGCCCTGCGCAATGTGCACCTGGCGCCGAACACCTTGAGAGTTGCGGCGATGTTTGCGGTGATGACCCGTTTGGAAGAACCAAGACGCCAGAGTGTAGACCTCGTCAAGAAAATGAAACTTTACGATGGTGAGGACGTCGAGGGTTACAAGTCGAAAGACGTGCGCGAGTTGAAAGAAGAGACTATCCGTGAAGGTATGGACGGAATCTCTCCACGCTACATTATCAATCGTCTCTCAAGCGCGCTCGTCCGCGATGGCATAACTTGCATCAACCCTATCGACGCATTGCGCGCAATCAAGGACGGATTTGAGCAACACACCGGGATCAGTTCCGAACAGCGAGAGCGATATTTGAATCTTATCTCTCTCGCGCGGAAAGAATATGACGAGCTTGCGAAAATCGAGGTGCAACGCGCTTTTGTCTATTCGTTCGAAGAGATGGCGCGCACCATGTGCAACAACTACCTCGATAATGTCGAGGCGTTCTGCAACAAAGAGCGCATCAAGGATCCAATAACGGAAGAAGAGATGGATCCCGATGAACAGTTGATGCGTTCGATTGAGGAGCAGATTGGAATTTCCGAGAATGCGAAGAACACGTTCCGCCAGGAAATCCTCATCCGTATCTCATCTTACGCGCGCAAGGGTAAACCGTTTGAGTATAGCTCCCACGAACGTTTGAAAGAGGCTATCGAAAAGAAGATCTTTGCTGACCTGAAAGATGTAGTGAAGATCACGACGTCAGTTAAGACTCCGGATCCGGACCAGCTGCGACGAATAAATGAAGTAGTAGATCGACTGGTGAAGGAACATGGTTATTGTCCGGTTTGCGCTAATGAACTGTTGACCTACGTTGGCACTTTGTTGTCACGTTAGTTGTAACGATGGAGGGCCCGCGTTCCTGAGCGGGTGGGGACACGCGTTGCTTTGACAGGCGGGGACGCCAGAAGTACGGATGACGCCAGCTCAGTTCCTGGATAGTCAACAATTCAAACGCCCGCGCTCAAAAGGTGCGGGCGTTATGATAAACACCGAATGAAGAAACGCTATTGGATAGCAGGCGCCGCATCGGCTGCCGTCGCGTTGAAGCTTCTGTTACGACCTCGTGATGTTGATTGGAACACGAATAGCCAAACTGTCTTTCACAATGAATTTTCGCGATTCATCGAGGTCGACGGCGTTCGCGTCCATTATCAGGAGGCGGGGGTTAAGTCGGGGCCGCCACTGGTGCTACTTCATGGCTTTGCATCGTCGACCTTGGTATGGAGCAAAGTTTTCCTGCGGTTCGCGGAAATTGGGTTCAGGGTTATCGTTCCCGACCTGATCGGATTTGGCTATTCGAGCAAACCGCGGAACGCAAAATATACGATTCCAGGTCAAGCCCGATTTGTCGAAAGGTTTTTGGATCGGCTGAACATTGATAAGGCGATTGTTGTTGGCAGCTCATATGGGGGCGCAGTCGCCGCGACATGTGCCCTGGATTATCCGGAGAGGGTCGACCGATTGGTCCTGGTGGGCCCGGTCACGAACAATCGACCACTCCGGTTCAACCTGATGCGCTTATTTGGTTTCAGAGGCGTAGGGGACATTGTCTCTCCGTTACTAATAGGTTCGCGACGATTACTGCGCCGGCGAATGAGAAGGGTCTACGATCGCCACGCCTGGGTCATGGATGAAAGTCGAGTTGACGCTCGACATCGTCCGCTGCGCGCCGCTGCAACACATCGCGCAATATTGCGCACAGTGCGCGCCTGGGACGCCGATCGAATAGCGCGTGATGCACACTTGATTCGTCAACCTACTCTTCTATTGTGGGGAGATCTGGATCCTGAGATCCCGGTCATGGAAGGTGAAGACTTGCACAACGAGCTTCGTGATTCGCGATTAGTGGTTTTCCGCGAGTGCGGACATCTGCCACAGGAAGAATATCCAGAATCCTTCACTGAGGTAGTTTCGGCGTTTTGCGTTGATGTGTTGGATCAGTCTGTGTCTGTGGCCGTCAACGAGGTGTGAGTCAGGGGGTAAGTTATGTCTATCCAGCGGAACGATTGGTCACTTCAACGCAAGGGCATCATTGATCAGGAGCGTCATAAAGATAGAGTCAAGGAAGCAATACGAAAGAATCTCGGTTCGATCGTTTCAAACGAGGCAATCATTCTCTCCGATGGCAAGCGCACCGTTAAAGTTCCGATCAAAGCCCTTGACGAATACAAGTTTCGCTTTGATTACCGAAAAGGAAAGCATGTCGGACAAGGGGATGGCAAAACGCGCGTTGGTGACGTGGTCGGCCGCGAAAAAACCGGAAATGCGGGTTCAGGAACAGGTCAGGCGGGTCAGGAAGCCGGCAGTGACTACTATGAAACTGAAGTTAATATAGACGAAATTGCCGCCCTCATTTTTGAAGATCTTCAACTACCCTACCTCCAGGAAAAAGCAAAGAAAGCCGTTCAGTCTCGGAAAACACAATTTAACGAGATTCGCCGTACGGGTGCCATTGCCAATCTCGACAAGCGCCGAATGATTTTGGAAAACATCCGTCGCAATGCCCGCGAAGGTAATGCGCGTTTCGGCGACATCAAGAAAGAAGACCTGCGGTTCAAAACGTGGGAAGAGGTAATGCGCTACGAGTCGAACGCTGTCGTCATCGCGATGATCGACGTGTCCGGCTCAATGGGTGAGTTCAAAAAATACATCGCCCGTTCCTTCTATTTCTGGATGGTCCGTTTCCTTAGAACCAAGTACGACAACGTTGATATCGTTTTCATTTCACACCACACAGAAGCCAAAGAAGTATCGGAAGAACAATTCTTCACGCAGGGAGAATCAGGCGGTACAGTCGTATCTTCCGCTTACCAACTCGCGCTCGACATCATCAAACAACGATATCCGCCACACGACTGGAACATCTATCCATTCCATTTCTCTGATGGCGACAATTACTACTCCGATAACGATGAGGCCGTACGACTAGCGGATGAATTGATCGGCACGTGCAATTTATTCGGCTACGGCGAAATTGGTGAAGAAGGTTCGTCAAGCTACCGGCGATCATCCGGGGCTCTTCTGTCGATCTTCAACGATCGACTTGCTGAGAAGGACCATTTTGTCGGGGTCCGCATTGACAGCAAGGAAGATGTTTATCCCGCACTCAAAGAGTTTTTTGGACGACGTGGACTGGAAACGCCAGCATAGATATTTTCTTTGTTGGTCTTTAAGCTCAAGATCTGAGGCACATCGAAGACCGTACTTATGGAAGATCGCGAGATAGAAGAACTCGAAAAATCAGTCGAGCAGATCTGGGAAGTCGCTCGTGGTTTTGGACTGGATCCGTATCCAACAAATTTCGAGATCGTTCCCGCATCCGTTATGTACGAGGTTGGATCGTACGCTCTGCCGGGCCGCTATTCACATTGGACATTTGGGAAGGCCTATCACCGGATGAAAACAATGTACGACTTCGGCCTTTCTAGAATTTATGAAGTCGTCATTAACACCAATCCGGCTTACGGTTTCCTCCTTGAGACGAATAGCCCGGTGCAAAACAAAATGGTTATCGCACACGTACTGGGCCACGTCGATTTTTTTAAGAGAAATCTTTATTTCTCAAAGACAAATCGACGTATGGTCGAGAGTGTTTCAACTCATGCGCAAAGAATGACGGAGTATGAATTCAAGTATGGTCGAAAAAGCGTGGAGAAATTCCTCGATGCGGTGTTGGCAATTGAAGAACATATAGATCCTTATTTCTTCATCAAGCGCGATATTTCATCCGCCGAACAGAAGCGTCGGGCAGAGCTACCTGTGACAGAGGGTCGTTATGATGATCTGTGGCTTTTGGACAAGACGGCAGTCGAAAATGAAAAGGCGGGTAATGAAGGAACCACGTCTACTCAAGGAAATGATCCATCCAAACGTCTGCCTGAAAAGGACGTGCTCTACTACATCATGAAGAACTCACCATCTCTCTCCGACTGGCAGCGAGATGCGATCGCGATGATTCACGAAGAAATGGAATATTTCGTTCCGCAGATGCAAACGAAAATAATGAATGAAGGTTGGGCCAGCATCTGGCACGCCCGCATTATCCGTGAGCTTGATTTAAGCGACAACGAACATATTGAATTTGCAAATCTCCATTCCGGCGTTGTTTCGCCGCAAAAAGGCCAATTGAATCCGTATTACCTCGGGTACAAGATTTACGAAGACATTGAACGGCGCTGGAACGAGCCGACCCAGGAGGAGCGTGAAAAGTTTGGGCGCCGAGGTAATGAGGGTCGCGACAAGATCTTCGAAGTGCGCGAGCTGGAAAACGACGTTTCGTTTCTGCGCAATTACCTTACTGAGGAATTATGCGAAGAACTGGACCTGTTTGTTTTCGAATTGGTTGACGACGAGCAATGGATGATTACCGAAAAGCGTTGGGAGAAAGTACGTGATCAGGTGGTTGCGAATATGACCAATTTCGGTTTTCCGTATTTGCAGGTTGAGGACGGGGATTACAACGGAAATCGTGAGTTGTATTTAAAGCATCGATATGAGGGAACAGAACTCGATCTGAAGTACGCTCGGAAAGCGCTCGAGCACGTCTTTACGCTGTGGGGTCGTCCCGTTCACCTGGAAACTATGGTAGACGAGGAAACATCAGTATTGCATTACAACGGAAGCGATCATACCGAAGATTAATTTTCAGGGACCACACTACCGTGGTCGTCGTCGTCTCCATGGGTCCATGCAAAAATCCAACTTCCACTGAGCGTGCACGCAGTTTCGCCTCTACGTTATTAAATCGGTGTTCAACTGTTTCGCCAGCCCTTCACCGCCCCAACCCATCACTACGTCGTGGTTCCAACTAAAGAACGGACGCGCAACAGGTGCCAGCAAATTCATCCATGGTTTCGTTGTTGCAATTTTCCAATCGTAGCGTGCCGTCGTTATTCCTTCATCGTTGGTTAACGTCCACTTGCCGATTCCCTGCAACTCACCAAATGCGCGGCCTTCAATAAGGCACATAGGCTCGACGCGTGTCGTTTCCATATCGAATACAAGACGGTAAGGCAGCTTGCTTTTCCATGTGTAGCGAGAGATCGCGCCGACCTGGTTAGTGCCTCCGTCTTTGATCCTTTCGACTTCTTCAACACCGCGCCACCACTGTGGCCAACGATCTGAATTGAAGATTAGATCCCAAACCTTCTCCTGCGGAGCCCTAACTCGCCAGATCGTAACGAATTCGTAATTAGCCATGATCCTGGGAACTTCAGGCCTGATAAACCAAGCCGAACAGAATTCCAAAAGCAATGTAATACAAGGGTCGGCGACTGATCAGTTCCGAAGCGCCAACCTTCTTGGGCAACTCTCCGTGGCTCGCTGACTGATTGGATTTCTTGTTGTGAAACCAAATCAGACGGTGATACTGCAAATTGTGATAGATCGTCAGTATCGCCACGATCGCAAGTGGCTTCGAAATTGTTTCGGCGCTGGCTGCCATTGTTTTGAAGTGATCCGCATTTTATCATCGAAGCGTTCGTGCCGTTTACCTGACTCCCAGGAGAACAGTCGTGGCGACAAGGTCATCTAAGCAGCTATTCCAGGCGCATCCGTGGCACGGTGTTTCGGCAGGTAAAGACGCGCCCGGAATTGTTAACTCTTACATCGAAATCGTACCTACAGATCCGGTCAAGTATGAGCTGGACAAAGCGTCAGGCCATCTGCGGGTCGATCGGCCACAAAGGTTTTCGTCGATGTGTCCGACACTGTACGGGTTGATTCCGCAAACTTACTGCGGACCGGAAGTGGCGAAATTGTGTGCACAACGGACCGGGCTGAGTGGCATCCAGGGCGACTGCGACCCTATGGATATCTGTGTCCTTTCAGAAAAAACTTTCGCGCACGGAAGTTTTTTCCTGCGCGCAAAACCCATTGGCGGACTGAGGATGATTGATGGCGAACAAGCGGACGACAAAATCATTGCCATCCTGGAATTCGATCTTGCCTACGGCAAGATCGAGGATGTCAGCAAAGTTCAAGCAGGATTAATTGATCGCTTGAAACACTACTTCCTGAGTTATAAACAGCTACCCGGCGAAGCGCCTACGAAAGTGGAGATAGTCGATGTTTACGATCGAGTAGAAGCACTCGAGGTAATCAACCGAAGCTTCAGAGACTATCAAGTCGAGTTTGGCAAGCCGTGATCTTTAGTTGCGTTTGACGTGTTCTTCAATGCCGCATCTCGGGCACGTGAGACCCTCACGTCCGTCGTCCAGCCATTTGGCTAAGGAAAGATTATATTGTAAGGAGGCTGTAGTTGAAGGAGCTTGCTTGTGCTGCTTACGTTCTGCGTCTTCAGCGCAACAGTGTTTGCACAACCAGCCATAACCAAGGTTGAAGAAGTGGGTGGTTTGGTGCATTGGGGTAAGGGAAGTTCGCGGTCTCAGGAAACGCAACTCCCTGTTCCTGAGACCGCGGCTGCGGAATTAACGACGAGAGTCAGGTGATTCCATTAGCCGAACCGGCACATTTGTTTTGCGGCCGTTCCGCCAGATTTGTACCTGAACCGTTTCGCCAACCTGATGCTTGTCAAGAACTCGGAATAGGTCGTCGGAGTTCGCTACTTTTTCATTATCAATTGCAAGAATGATATCGCCAAGCTCGATATCACCGTTTTCAGTCTGCTGCAGACCGCGCAAACCTGCTGCGGCCGCACCTGTACCACGGCCAACTTGCAGAATCAAAACACCATCAGAGACCGGCAAATCAACCTGATTACGGAACGCTTCGACATCGCGAGTACTGATCCCCAGTTTCGGACGACGAACCTGACCGTTTTGCAAGAGTTGTGGCACAACGCGTTTCGCGATGCTGACCGGAACAGCAAATCCCACGCCTGCAGACGTCCCCGACGGAGAAAGTATTTGAGAGTTGATTCCGATCATGCGCCCATGAGAGTCGAGAAGAGGTCCACCTGAATTGCCGGGATTGATCGAAGCGTCAGTTTGAATGGCGCCTTCGATCAAACGACCGTTGCGTGCGCGAATCGGCCTTTGCAGACCACTGATAACTCCAGTCGTAAGGGTCCGGTCTAAACCAAAGGGGTTTCCAATTGCGAGCACTTTCTGGCCCACGACTAACTTGTCTGAGTCGCCGAGCGGCACTACCCTCAGTTGACCACCAGGTTTCTCAATTAAACGAATCACGGCCAAGTCCGTGTCCGGATCGCCGCCAACAATCCTCGCCGCGTAATCTTTTTGCCCGCCAAGACTCACGGAAAGCTTCTGCGCGCCTTCGATCACATGGTAGTTCGTCAGAATGTCGCCCTGCTCATCAATGACAGAACCAGAGCCGGAGCCTTCCTGCGGTTCGACGAAACCGAGAAAGTCGCGAGCGTATGAGGTTGAATGGATGAATACGACGCCGGGACTTAACGTACGGTAGACCTCGATGTTGTTCTGTTCATCGGTGGCGACGGCTGGATCAGTAATGCCCGCCGGAACCTTGTCTGAAAATGCAGCCTGAGATGGTTGGAATCGGTTATAGATTCGGTCGGCCAGGAATACTGCCCCGGCTGCGAAGATTCCTGAAATGAGGGCGATTAGAAGGATTTGGCGTGCGGAAAGTTTATACATAGCAATCTTCCCTTCGGTTGAAGTCGTTGGCGACGGCCAAGTATAGCCTAAGATGCTGCTGCGATTGGGGCGGTTGCGCGTTTGCAAAGGCTTCGCTGGGGGCAGTGATGATCCTATCAAAGGCAGCAGGGTTCCTTTTTTTTATTTCATAACTTTTCCTATATCCCCGGTGGTCCGATAAACTTCACCGTTAGTCACACCGTCGCGCCCCGAAGCCATTCCACGCAATTCAAGCGATGGCGGACCACATGCAAGTCGAGCGCCCCAACCCAAGCTAAGCGCGTTGAATGCATGACAAGCTGAAGTTAATCGCACAGAACCTATTAGTAAAACAGACTGAACAGCGCGCCTGGAAGGCTTCCAAAGTAGCTAAGCACCACGGCCGGTGCGTGCCACCCACGAGCAGACCAGCCGGTTGCGGCGTGAATAACCATCAAAACACAATAGAGACCAAGCACGAGAGTCATTCCTCGCTTGGCGATTGGCATGTGATAGCAGCGGTACAGCACCAGTGCGGCAAAAGCCCCAATGGCGAGTTTTACAACCAGAAACGGCGAGTCCCCATGGGATAATAACTTCGCCATCAGACCGTTTCCTTCGCTCGCGATGTGCAGGCGGATCCAGAGGATGGTCAACTGGGCGTCGAGCCAATTCATTCCGAACAGGAGCAAACTTTTAGTGAGCGGACCCACGTAATACTCCTTGCCTAACGTTGTTAAACTTCACTCCTATTACGCCAGAACCTCCGGAGCAAATGCTGCGGAGGTCCATGACGTACACGGGAGGAACGAGACTCGTACCTAGTACTACTTAGAAAAGTTCAATCGTGTAAGACTTCCCAAAAGCTCAGATGAATGACTTAATTGCCGTATTCTATTTGACCCGTATTATAGATGCCGTTTCCAAAACGGAAAAGGCGAGAACATGAGTGTTTCCATTGGCGAGGCTTTGCAACAGGCCTCCGAGGCTTTGCACGCCGCAGAAGTAACGGCGGCTCGACGTGACTCGGTTACTCTGCTAACGCACGTAACCGGTAAGGACCGAACGTACTTACTTACGCATCCCGAACAAAACATCAGCGAAGCCGAACTCCAGGACTTCATTGCAAGAGTAAAGAGACGTTCTCAAGGAGAACCGGTCCAGTACATTGTTGGCGCTCAGGATTTTTTTGGCCGCGAATTCATTGTTACACCCGATGTCTTGATTCCGCGTCCTGAAACGGAAATTTTGGTCGAAGCGGTTCTTCGTCTGAAAAATAATTTGCCGGATGAACCACATATCTGCGATGTCGGCACCGGCTCAGGATGCATTGCAATTACTTTGCTCTGTGAGTTAGAGAAGGCCCACGCAGTTGCGCTCGATCTCTCACCGGCAGCTCTTGGTGTTGCACGCGAAAATGCTAACCGGCTGTCGGTCGCAGATCGAATCTCTTTTGTTGTGTCAGATTGCTTTGATAGTGTCGATCCCTCGGCAACAGTGTTCGATGTAATTGTTTCCAACCCGCCGTACGTTGCGGCCTCGGTCGTACCTGTTTTGCAAAGAGAGGTCAGAGACTATGAACCACACGAGGCATTGACACCCGGAGGGGACGGGCTATCCATCATACGACGCTTGCTCGCTGATTCCCCTCGGTTTTTGGTGCCCCAGGGATGGTTGACGCTCGAGATTGGCTTTGATCAGGGTGACAGTGTAGAACAGCTGATCGATCCAAAAAGTTGGAGGCTGGTGGATTTGCTTCCTGACCTCCAGAACATTCCCCGAATCGTCGTGCTGCAGAAGCGTTAACGGATTATTGAGTACCAGCACTTTCCGTCGACTCTCGGCCCCGTTGCATCTCCCATCTCTTGCCACAATCCGACCAGCGGTGGTGTTTATGTCTCAGAGTCGTACTTAACAACCGCACTTAACAAACAAAGCAAAGGAGAGCTGGGGATGAAAAGCCTTTTAGGACGTGGTGTGTTCATCTGCACCTTACTTGGACTCTTCGGACTGTTGGTCGCAGCCCAGGACCGGGGTGGGCGTGGATCGTTGCGTTGTAATGACAATTGGTATGGTGATCGTCTCGTGGGCCACTGCGAGATCCGAGAGCAGACGCTGAGCCCGAATGGAGGTCCCGTATCTGTCGATGGACGTCAAAACGGTGGGATTTCAGTAAAGGGATGGGACCAGAATCAAATTCTGCTCCGAGCACGCGTGCAGGCGGGCGCAACCTCGGCTGGCGAAGCTGAAGCGCTCGCAAAACAAGTGCGCATTGCTACCACCGGCGGTAGCATTTCGGCTAGCGGTCCTGAGATTCAAAAGGAGGCCCGTTGGGAGGTTAGCTTCGAATTGTTTGTGCCGCGACGCTCAGACGTAAAACTCGAAACTCACAATGGGGGTATTGTGATTGCCGAGGTGAACGGCCGGATTGAATTTACCGCACTCAATGGTGGGGTCGTTTTACGCAAAGTCGGCGGCAATGTTCATGGCGCAACCACCAACGGGGGCCTGGTAATTGAACTCGGAGGCGACAGGTGGGACGGGGAAACGCTCGACGTAAGAACTACGAACGGCGGTATTGTTATGTCAATGCCTGAGAATTACTCAGCCCACCTGGAAACAGGCACGGTAAATGGCGGTATTAGCGTCGACTTTCCTGTGACAGTCCAGGGCCGAATCAATAAAGAACTATCTATCAATCTGGGATCGGGCGGAGCAACGGTGAGGGCGATGACTACGAACGGCGGTGTCAGAATCAGACGCACCGGCACTGACGAGTAAGCGGTGTTCAGAAACACGGGGCGTTTTTGCAAACCCGGGCGAGGGCGCCCCGCTTCGGTTCCGCAAACTTTCACCTTTTCATCTTTTGCTTTAATCTCCCGCTGTGGACAAGTTTCGCATCGCGGGCGGCCAACGACTTCAGGGCCGGGTTTCTATCAGTGGAGCAAAGAACTCCGCTTTGCCATGTATGGCGGCGGCTTTGCTGACACCTGAAACGGTAATACTTCACAATATACCTTACGTTCGCGACATCATTACTCAGCGACGACTGCTGGAAGATATCGGCGCCACTGTACTGACCCCGGAACTCAGAACACACAAAATCACTGCCACTCACGTTGAGCTGTTCGAAGCACCCTACGAGTTAGTTAAAACGATGCGGGCGTCTGTGCTCGCGCTTGGTCCATTGCTGGCGCGGTTTGGGAAAGCGAAAGTGTCGCTTCCGGGAGGTTGCGCAATCGGCACGCGTCCGATCGACTTACATCTGGCAGGTTTTGAAGCGTTTGGCGCCGAAGTAAAACTTGAAGGTGGAAACGTCGTGGCACGCGCTCCCGCCGGTGGACGGCTCCGTGCTGCCGACCTCAGCTTCCATAAGGTGACTGTCACGGGAACCGAGAATTTAATGATGGCGGCAACTCTCGCCCGCGGCACGACCACACTCAACAATGCTGCGCGTGAACCGGAGATCGTCGACCTTGCTGATCTCCTTAACAAGATGGGCGCGCGGGTGAACGGAGCAGGCACCGAAACGATCTATATTGAAGGAGTCGAGCATCTTGGCGGCGCGGAACACACAATCATTCCTGATCGCATTGAGACTGGGACGTTCATTGTTGCGGCCGCAATTACACGAGGCACTCTTGAAATTAAAGATTGCCGGCCTGAACATCTCACCACCGTCATAGGCAAACTTCGCGAAACAGGTGTCGAGATCGACGAGTTGAATCCCACGACATTGGAAGTTGGTGGTTCAGCAAAATTGACGGCCGCTGACGTTACAACGGCGCCCTACCCGCAGTTTCCGACAGACATGCAGGCGCAGTACATGGTGCTGATGACACAGGCGGAGGGTCGTTCAACAATTACTGAGACAGTATTTGAAAATCGCTTCATGCACGCATCGGAACTCCGACGGATGGGTGCACAAATACAGATTGATGGTGCGACAGCGATTGTGGATGGCCCAACGGCTTTAACCGGAGCGCGAGTAATTGCTTCCGACTTACGCGCCTCAGCATCCTTAGTGTTGGCCGGGTTAATCCCGTCAGGGGAAACGATAATCGATCGCGTGTATCACATCGATCGCGGCTACGAAAAGATTGAAGCTAAGCTGCGTGCCGTGGGCGCTGACATTGAGAGAATACGTGCTTCAGTGACCGCGCCATTGCATGAAGAAGCACAGCCCGCGTGAGACTGAAAAGGTAAAGAGGAGCTTAACAACACATGCCTGAAGAGAGTTGCCTGTTTTGTCGCATCATTGGAGGTGCCGTCCCGGCGGATT
The DNA here is from genome assembly GCA_046262775.1 of Pyrinomonadaceae bacterium. Classification (GTDB taxonomy): domain Bacteria; phylum Acidobacteriota; class Blastocatellia; order Pyrinomonadales; family Pyrinomonadaceae; genus PSRF01. The sequence goes on from JBHEMC010000009.1 coordinate 52,995, forward strand.
TGGTGCTTGAAGACGACCGCGCGATCGTAATCCGAGATAACAACCCGCAGGCGCCCAGGCATCTGCTTGTGATTCCTCGCGAACACCTCGAATCACTTGACGAGGCTTCACAGAGAGACGAAGCGCTTCTGGGTCACTTGCTGCGAATTGCCGCGAGAGTTGCCAACGACGAAGGTTTGGTGGAATCCGGATATCGCACAGTAATCAACACGGGCGCAGGGGCGGGTCAATCAATCTTTCACTTGCATTTTCATGTACTGGGTGGCCGTCCGATGCAGTGGCCTCCCGGATGATTAACCGATATAGAGAATATTAAGTTCTCGGTGCAGCAGCTCTTACCGCATCCGACACACCCGATTCATACTGCTTGAAATTCTCATTGAACCGGCAGGCCAGATCTCGAGCCTGATTGTCGTATGCGTCTTTATCAGCCCACGTATTCCGCGGTTGAAGAACTTCCGGAGGCACCTCCGGACATGACAACGGGACATTCACGCCAAAGATTGGATCCGGTTTTGTATCGATCAAAGCCAATCGGCCGCTTAGAATTGCCCGAATCATCGCGCGCGTGTAGCGAATCTTCATGCGCTGTCCAATGCCGTAAGGTCCGCCACTCCATCCTGTGTTGATTAACCAGCAGGCAGCGTTGTGCTGAGAAATTTTTTTGCCTAGCAAGTCAGCATAAACACCTGGATGCAAAACCATGAATGGCGCACCAAAACAGGTTGAAAATGTCGCCTCAGGCTCCTTGATACCCTTCTCTGTGCCGGCAACTTTAGCGGTATAGCCAGAAAGGAAATGATACATTGCTTGTTCGGGTGTCAAGCGTGCTACAGGAGGAAGAACACCAAACGCATCGGCCGTCAACATAATGATGTTCCGAGGATTGCCTGCGTGACCTGCAGGAACGATGTTGCTGATGCTCGACAGCGGATATGAGGCGCGCGTGTTTTCTGTCTTGGTCGCATCGTCGAGATCGATTTCCCTCGTATTTGGATCATAGACCACGTTCTCGAGAATGGTGCCGAACATTTTCGTCGTGCGATAGATGTCAGGCTCGGCTTCTGCTGACAATTTGATTACCTTCGCATAGCAGCCACCTTCAAAATTAAATACGCCGTGATCTGACCAGCCATGTTCATCGTCACCGATCAGCCGTCGGTCAGGGTCCGCTGAGAGCGTGGTCTTGCCAGTCCCCGACAGCCCGAAGAAGATCGCAACATCGCCTTCCGCACCGACGTTTGCCGAGCAGTGCATACTCATCACGCCACGCTGAGGCAAAAGGTAGTTCATCAAAGTGAACACGCTTTTTTTTGTCTCACCGGCATATGATGTTCCGCCGATTAAAACCAGTTTTTGACTGAAGTCCATCAGGATAAACGTTCGCGAGCGCGTGCCATCACGCTGAGCATCAGCCTGAAAACTCGGAAAATTAACGACTGTGAATTGTGGCTCGTGCGGGGTTTGCTGGCTTTCGCTTATAAACATCGTTCGTGCGAAAAGCGAATGCCAGGCGAGTTCCGTGATAATGCGAACAGGTAATCGGTAAGTTGCGTCGGCGCCGACGAACGTGTCCTGCACAAACAGGTCGCGGCCTTTGGCATGGGCCAGCATGCGTTCTTTCAATGCGTTAAACTTCTCCTGAGAAAAGTCTTTGTTGACATCACCCCAAAAAACTTTGTCTGTACTCTCTGGCTCTCGCACGATAGCTCTGTCTTTAGCAGCGCGACCGGTATGTTCACCTGTATCAACAATCAAAGCTCCGTGGTTCGAAAGCACGCCTTCCCTGCGGCTAGCGACTTCCTCGTACAACTCGGGCGTGCTGAGATTCCAGTAAACTCGAGCAGGTTCTCTGATGCCATATCGATCCAGTTCGTAAGAAGTGTTCTTACGTCCGAGGTGTTCCGTTGCTTTTTCGGTGCGAATAGAGGCCATAGATCATCTCCATGAAAATGAAATCGGGTAAAGGCCGGTCGGTGAGTAACGCTTCAGGAATCTGCAGACGCAGACCTTCGCTCATGTGCCAGCTCGCGCAGCGCGTCGCTGAGATCGCGAGCGGCGCGTTCAATGCGGCCAGCGGCGGTGTCAAGAGACTCGTCATCGTCGGGTGAACGAACCGCAACAGCAGCCAACGCAGCTTCAACTTGTTCGGCAAGTCGATTTGCTTCGTTTTGGGTTTCCATTTCGGCCCTTGTCATTTGGGGAACTATCACCTGCTTTTTAGTGCCTGAATTCATATTTAAGTATGATGAAATCGCTGATTGGGATCTTCCTGAAGTGAAGGCGCCCCGCCGAATTAGTATGTCACTTCATTTGTATTTGGTTCTCCAAGTTTGGCATCAGCAGGCCCGTCAGGGCAAGTGGCGCTGGGTTATAGTTCCGTTCCGGATGATATGTCTACCGCTGGATGATCAATAAGCCCGACAAATTCGCATTCACCGACACGGAATGGAGTGTTGTGCAAAAAGTCGATACTCCTCAACTCGTCCAGCGTTACTTCACAACAATGCCTTATAACTGGGAGACCAACGGCGAAACAATGCGCTCTTTTCGCGAAGTGCTGAAACGAAATGAGGCCCATTGTCTGGAAGCGGCGGTCGCCGCAGCCGTAATCCTCGAGCAACACGGTTACCCGCCATTACTGTTGGATGTGGAGTCGCAAGACCTTTTGGATCATGTCGTTTTCGTTTTTCAGCAGAACGGACGTTGGGGATCAATCGGCCGATCGAGGGATTTTGGCCTACACGGCCGCCGGCCTGTGTTTCGTTCCGTACGCGATCTTGTTTGGAGTTACTTCGACACGTATGTAGATTTTTCTGGCCGGATTAAAGGTTATGGTGTAGCGAACCTGTATGAGTTGGGAGATTACGACTGGCGCTTTTCAGCAAGAAGGATGATGAAAATTGTTGCCTACTTGCGGAACATGCCACATAAACGGTTACGCTCATCTGATTTGAGGTACCAGAAGCTGCTCTCGCGTTATCACGAGTACAAGAAACGTTTTCCGAATCGCTCACCAAAGTATTACCCAAACCGCTCACAATGGATGTTATAGCAACAGATTGAGTGCGGTGCTTATACTGCTGTCAGTTCCTCACTGAAGACGTCCAATGGTTGGTCAACACATCCATCATTAGTCAAGACTTACACTTTTGAGAGTTCTGGGAACTGCCTGAGCCGCCGGACCACTCCAAATTTGGTAGTCAGGCGGGCTCCACAAATGCGAGTCTCATTCGTCGCTTTTGACGGGCGTCATACAACATGTGAAGCAGAACCGCCGTAATAATGACTGTGCCCCCCAAAAATGCCCAACCTGTCGGCCTTTCTCCCAAAACAAGAAACACCCAAACAGGATTTAGCACTGGCTCGATGTAACCAACAATACCTGCATCGAGTGACCTTACTCCGCGCGCCATTGCGACGGTGAAGAGGGTATAGGCGAGTCCGATCTGGATCACACCGAGGTAAAGCGAGCTAAGTGCATCGTGCGTAGTTAATCTTGGAAGCGCGGCAAGGCCAGCAGGAGTTGTGAAGATCACCAGCAACGCGCTGCCGTAAATAACTGAAGAGGCGCGATTAACCGCACGAGCCTTCGAGTGTCGCAACAACAAAAAGTAAAGTGCGAAACACAGGCCCGAGCCGAGCGCTAGTAGGTTTCCGGTGACATCCTGGGGACGGAGGTGGCCGACAAAAAACAGCGTCATGCCGGCAATACATACCGCAACGATTAGCAGATCTCGATTGCGAAATTTTTCTTTGTAAATTATCGGTTCCAATATCAGCAGGTAGACCGGCGCCGTGTATTGCAGGAAAATTGCATTTGCTGCCGTTGTCTCTTTGGTTGCGAGTACAAAAAGCAACAAAAGAATGGCGTAGAGTACTGACGCAACCGCTGTGAGGCGATTCAGACCGAAACCTTCGTGCCTGGTAAACAGAGCCACGGCAATTGTGGCGAAGAAGGAACGGTAGAAGGAGAGCTCAAAACCCGACAGGGTTGTCCATTTGATGAATAATCCGCCTGTACTCCACAGCAAGGCTGCGCCGAGCACAAAAAGCAGCGGAGACACTTTATGAGACCTGTTCAAATTAGTTGCAGTGGCCGTTGGTCGAGTCGCGGTTGGTTCCACGCTGATCGAATTCCGGCTCTGATTGCTTTTGTGCTCGCAGGTATTTTCCGAAGGAGCCATTCCACGGCGGAATCACAATCGAAACGGCCCCCTGCGTCTGCGCCTGACATGCGAGCCGGACCAGGGGCCTCGGTTCGGCGGTGTCGATGTATCCAAACTCTTTGATCTTTTTGCCTTCTCGCGCGGCCACGTCTGACAATTTTTCGGCGCCGCCGAGAATGCCTATCCAACAAGTGCCACATGACGCTGAGCGACACTCAACCGGGATGGGTCCTTCAACACGGCGTGGATCAATCTCGCGCCAATTTCGAGAACGATCATCCGCGGCGCCCCACGCGAGATCCTGCATGTTGTTCATCGTGTACTTCGCGCGATCGTCATTCTCGTCAAAGGTCACCGTCCACTTCTTGTTTACCGTACGAAGAAAGCCGAGGATTCCCTGGCTGTCGTCTTTGGCGCGTTCATGAAGAATTTGGTCGGGCGACTTGCGCGCGTGTTTTGCATCAAGGTGCACGACTCCGGCAGCATTAGCAAACGCTGCAAACCCAACCTGGCGCAGCGTCATGAACGCGACTGCGCTTATGCCGACGACTAAGGATTGATCTATTCTCGCCTTATTAGAGACTTCACGCGCCAAAGCAATTATTTGGTCGGCAAGCGATCCCGCGCCCTCACGATTAAACGCAGTCGCGTAATCCTGAACTGACCTTTTTACTTCGGGCCAGTAACGATGTCCGTAAAGAAATGCATGCGAGTTATCGATTTGATCTTTCAGATAGTATTTCCCCTGAAGCAGAAGTTTACGCGCGAGCTGTTCAGAGTCTTCCGCCTGCATAAGGGCCTGAAATAGCGACAGTGGAAAAAATGAGAACCAGATCTGCGTAGCAGTTTTGTCAACGTCGTGAATAGACCGGAGCAGCGTGGTCAGCGTCGCCGACCAGGATTCTTCGTCGTGCTCTTCGAGATATGTTTCGAGAGCTGTCTTTGTACTAACTGCAGTCATGCGTAGAAATTTCCTTCACGAGCGCTTCAAATTTAAGACAGGTAATTAAAACACACGCCCGCGATACAGCACAGCAGCGTTAAAGCACTCTTGGCTTCAGGGGCGGGATGCTCTAACTTACACCGGCCTTAGCTCAGTGTCGCACGAAATTTAGATCGCCAGCGCAACGCCTGGTCTTGAACTTCGTGAGTTGCACGAGGACTCTGCTCGACTAATGTGAACGTGACTAGCGAGCCTATAAAAAGCGCGAACGTCGCGGCGCTCTGCCGGCGCACTGCAAAAGCTAATATTGACAATGCTGATCCCGCGGAGTTAAAACTCACGTAAAGCAAGCCTGAAAGACCCGGAACCAGACAATTGAAACGGAGGGTTTTCTCAAATGGATGCAGACAGGCCCCACGTCGTCAAACAGGGACGTACTTTTGACAGTGCGTACAGCTTCTCCTTTAGTATCGCGATTGGTTTGGTCCTTTTCATCGCCGGCCTCGTCATCAGCTTGACACTTGGCCAGGGCACAACAATCGGGCTTGTGTTTGGCATCCCGTTACTAATTGCCGGACTCGTTTTGCCGTTAATCATGATGAAGGATTTATTCCATCACACTGAGGTATCTGGCGGGTGCCCATATTGTGGTGCGGCAATTAAGACTTCCGATGCAACGATACGATTAAACTGTCCGGCTTGTAAGAAGCTGATTGAGGTACGTGATGCCACGTTGCAAAAAGGTGAAGAATAGTTTTTTCTACCAGCCGATCGAGAACCAATTGCGAGTGAGATAATCGCTAAAGGTCAGCGCAAATAGAATTCCCATCCAGAACAGGGCCGCAGCCACGATAACCCAGACGAGCCGGGAACTATACCGAACGTGCATAAAATAAAGCACGACAAGCGTTCCCTTGGCCGTTGCAATCGCCAACGCGATAATTGTATTCAACTGCCACGGAAAATCGCGAAAAGCAGCTACGACCGTTAGACCAGTGCCCACCAGCAGCGCCAGAAAAATCGTTACATAAACCTTGACCGGTACGATGTGTTCGCTCATATCTCTCTAGCCGTGCTCCATATGTCGGCCCAGCAAATAAAGCAATGGAAACAGGAATATCCAGACGATGTCGACAAAGTGCCAATAGAGGCCCGTCACTTCCACCGGACTGTGATACTCGGGTCCGTAACGGTCCTTAATCGACGAGTAGAGCAAAAACGAAAGCAAGCCAACACCAATCACCATGTGTAGCGCGTGCATGCCTGTCATTGCGAAGTAGATCCAGTAAAACATTTCGATGTGCTTCAGGGTCGCGCCGTCAAGCAGGTGCAGCTTGTGCTCGTCGAAAGCTTCGCCGGACTGTTGCACTTCTGGACCAAACGGCCTGCTTGGAATCAACATGCCCGGAATTAATTTGTCGACATACTTGTCGTGATACTCAACTGCTTTGATTCCCAGAAAAGTGAGGCCCAAGACCATCGTGATAATCAGAAACGCGATTTGCAACCGCTTGCGGCCCATCTGGGTGCTATACACGGCAAGCGCCATCGTAAAACTGCTGAAAATGAGGACGCCTGTGTTAACTGCACCCAGCGTTATGTCGAGGTGATTGCTTGCAGAGGCAAAATCGAATGGATACTTCGAGCGATACAGCGTGTAAGCTAGGAACATCCCGCCGAAAAACATGATTTCAGTAACCAGGAACACCCACATACCAAGAGTGCCCGCCTCCCGCTGCTGCTCCATATTTTCGAAATGGTGCTGCAGCGCCGGGTGCGAATGCATATGTTCTGTTGCGACGTAAGTGTCAGCCAATTTTCACTACTCCCTGATTCTTTTTTTCTGGCCGCTGATATTCCCCGTTCTCATCACGTGTGGCTCAGGCGGTTTCCATTTCGCCTCGAAAACGACCTACAACCTCAGTCTCTTCCGGCGGTGCAAACTCGTATGCTTCCCATGTGACGATGGGGGTTGTTTCAAAATTCGTTGTCGGTGGGGGTGAAGGCGTGCGCCACTCGAGACCTGGCAAATGCCATGGGTTTGCCTCTGCATGTTTACCGTATCGCATGGACCAAACAAGGTAGACCATCGGCATCAACATGCCGAACCCGAGAATTGATGCGCCGGCAGTTGAAAGTACGTTGAACACCTGAAACTCCGGCGGATACGCATGGTAGCGACGCGGCATTCCCATGTAGCCGGCGACGAACTGAGGAAGAAAGGTAAGATTGAATCCAACAAAGATCACGAGAGCAGCAAAGCGGCCCCAACCCTCCGGATACATTCGACCTGTGATTTTCGGCCACCAGTAATGAAGGCCCCCCAGATAGCCCATCAGCGTACCCCCAACCATAATGTAGTGAAAGTGGGCCACGACGAAATAGGTGTCACTGAGGTGAACGTCGACTGCGAGCGATGCGAGAAACAAACCTGTCATGCCACCTACTGTGAATAGACCGATGAATCCAAGCGCGTAAAGCATCGGTGTGTCGTAGGAAATTGACGACTTGTACAAGGTTGCAGTCCAGTTGAAGACCTTGATCGCGGAGGGAATCGCGACAGCAAAACTTAGAAAGGAAAAAATCATGCCCGCGTAAACTGACTGACTGGTCACAAACAGGTGGTGACCCCAGACGAGGAATCCAAATACAGCGATTGCCAGGCTCGCGAAGGCAACGAACTTGTAGCCAAAGATATTCTTGCGTGAAAAATTGGCAATTAATTCACTGACCACGCCCATTGCAGGTAGCACCATGATGTAAACCGCGGGATGGGAGTAGAACCAGAAGAGGTGCTGGAACAAAACCGGGTCGCCGCCGAGTGCCGGGTCAAAAATGCCAACGCGAGCTATTCGTTCAAACGCCATGAGCAAAAGAGTGATTGCGAGCACTGGCGTTCCGAGAACCATAATCAAACTTGTGGCGTAGTGGGACCAAATGAAGAGCGGCAGCCGGAACCATGTCATGCCGGGTGCGCGCATCGTATGAATGGTGACAATGAAATTCAGTCCCGTCAGGATGGATGAAAACCCGGTGATAAAAATTCCCAGGCCAGTTGCTACAACATAGGAATTAGAAAACGTGGTACTGAAGGGAGTGTAGAAAGTCCAACCAGTGTCAACACCGCCAGCCAACAACGCATAAATAGTGACCAGTCCGCCGATGATGTAGATGTACCAGCTCAACAGGTTGATACGAGGGAATGCCAGGTCCTTCGCTCCAATCATCAGCGGCACAAGGAAGTTGCCAAGCGTGGCCGGTATCGAGGGGATCAGGAAAAAAAAGATCATGATGATCCCGTGCTGAGTAAAAACTTTGTTGTAGGTTGTCGATTGAAGCAAATCGCCTTGTGGAGTTAACAACTCGAGGCGAATCATCATTGCGTAGATTCCGCCGATGAAAAAAAAGAAAGTGATGGAACCCAAATAAAGCAGCGCGATACGTTTGTGATCTTTGGTTAGCAGCCACGACTTCAACCCGTATTCGGCATTGATGTAGTTAACCTTCGACGGTGCTGGTGGTTCGAATGCTTCTATTGCTCTCATAATTGCGCGCCTATCCGCCGGATATCTGCGGCGTTAGCGATCATTTCGGATTTGGCAGCGGCGTTGGCAACGTGGTGCTACGCGTGTTTGCCGGCGATGCTGCTGGAACAGCCGCTTGCGGGTTCACAAGCTGCAGTGACTTAATAAATGCAATCAGCTGCACCAGTTGATCTTCACTAACCTGTCCCTGAAAAGTTGGCATGATAGGACCAAAACCCGCGACGAGTTTGGCCTGGGGATTAACTATCGATTCGCGAATGTAAGCTTCATCAGCCTTTATAGTTTGGCCGCTTGCCAACAAGGTTTGCCTGCCGAGTAAACCAGCCAACGTTGGACCACGCCCGCCTTCGCCGTTCGCGCCATGACAGGAGACACAGCCGAGTGATTGGAACAACTGTTGACCCGCGACAGCCGGTGTTTGGTTACCCCCGTTACCGCTAAGCCAATTATCAAACTCGCGCGGTTCCAAAACTATGACTGAACCAATCATCCCCGAGTGGTTCATTCCGCAATACTCGGCGCAAAAAAGGTGGTAAGTGCCGGGCCTCGTCGCCTCAAACCATTCAGTTGTATATCTGCCGGGGATGACGTCTGCCTTGATCCGGAATGCAGGCACGAAGAAGTCGTGGATCACGTCTTCCGTTGTCATCACGAGCTTGATCTTTCGACCGACAGGAATGTGCAGCTCATCTATCTCCCGCTGCCCAGTGGAGTGTTGGATCTTCCACATCCATTGTTTGCCCACAACATAAATCTCGACTGCGTTCTCAGGCGGCCGATATTGCTGGAAGTAGAGTCGCGCACCCCACGCAAAGAATGTCATTGCAATTACGAAGGGAATAACGGTCCACAATGTTTCCAGTTTGTACGAGCCGGCGATGGGACGCGGAATCTCGTACGGCGTGCGACGTCGATAACGAATTACAAAGAAGACGAGAATAAAAGAGATCAGCAGTGCAAAAAACATTGTGACGCCGGACAAATAGAAATAAAGCGCGTCAACCTTCGACGAAAGCGTCGAAGCACTCTCAGGAACAAACGGAATCCAGGACTGCATAACTCTAAGCCGCGCCTCCGGGTTTTACGAATCTAAAACTGGCGGGCCGCCGGTTTCGTAACAGCAGAATCATGGCGATGATCGCAAAGATGGTAACAATGCCACCGAGTCGGACCATGTTCATAACGACGGCCCCATATTTACCAGTGGACGGATCGTAGTGGTAACAGTAGAGCAGCAGCTGGTCCATTGGCGAGCCGATCTTGTTCTGAGCCGATTCAATCAGTCCTAAGCGCAAATCTCGAGCCGAATAATCGATACCGTAGTAATAGCGAGACAGTTTGCCGCGTGGTGTTGCGACCATGATTGCACTGGCATGCGCAAACTGTTTTGTCGCTTCATCGTAGTGATAATGAAAACCCACGGCATCGGTCAGCTGCTTGATGCTTGCCTCGTCGCCTGTTAGGAAATGCCAGCCATTGTTCGCTCCTGCCTGTACGGACTGAGGCAAATAACCGACGTAAGTCTTTTTCTTCGACGCAGCAAGGGCAGGCGTTTCGCGCGGATCGAAACTAACTGTGACTACGTCAAAGTCTTTTCCAGGCTGAAACGGCAGTACGCGAAACGCGGTAACCATGCCATTAAGCACCTGTGTGCAAAGCATTGGGCAGTTGTAATAGACCAGTGAAAGCACGACAGGTTTTTGTCCGAAGTAACTGCCAAGTTTTACGGTTTCGCCGCTTTCATTTTCAAACGTGAGATCGAGAGGCAACTGTTGGTCGAGTTTTTGTTCGATCCGGACATCGCGAAGTGCCGGTGGTAGACCGGTTAGCACAGCTCCCGAGTCCGGTCGTGCACCGTACAAGGGCGAACTTGGTCCTGGTGGGGATTGTGCGAAAGCAGTGAAGCTGAAAGCAGAAAGCAGAAGGCAAACGGCAAACGGCGGAATTCGCGCGAAATTTGCAATTCTCGCAAGATATGCTAAATCATAAAATAAGTGCATTAGTTCAACTGCTTTCTTTTTTCTATCGAACTCTGTTCTCAGTCGTTCTGCCAGAGCTCCATGCAGTTGGTTGCTTGATTCCGAAGTCAATCAGCCTGCCTGGACTTGAACCTTGTCTGGCTTTAACCGCGTCACTGGTGATCACCTTTTTCATTGCTTCAGAAATTGGCAACCCCACCGAATTTCCTCTCGAGTCTCTAGGGCCTTGCTGCAGCACCTGTTGCCATTGATTTCGAAGTTCCAGGTATTCAGCTTGTGGTTCGCGCAACTGCAGATCTACAGCTTGACCATTCTCCAGGGTCACGGCAAAGCCGGGTGCGGCCTGTAGCCGAGGAGCAGGAGGCAAACGTTCCTGCCTGGTCAGAGCCATTGGACCAGGCTTTGGCTCCTTCTCTTCCAAGGATTGGTAATAATCGAACAGCAACCAAATACCGACGTGGATAATGATGGCGGCGACTGTCAATGCAATCACAAAAGTAAATACCCCCGCGATGTTGATGTCGCTACGCTCATGTGTAACCTCCACGTTCCGAATATGCGACACGTCAGGCGTCTCAGTATTGTGCTTGTCGCCATTGTGCTGAATGCTACTCATGCCCAATTCCCAATCAGCCTGAATTTGATCCCGTTGTCACCTGCAATTCGAAACAGCCACCGGGAGTTTCATCCATCGTCAGTGGCCCGCGTGGGCCTGTGCTAACACCGACTCGTATTGCGGATCGTTGATCGGGATCAACGGCCGTCGCCCAAGCTGCATCGCGAAAAGTGCCAACCAAAAGCCTCCAATTGCAAGCGGGCCAACAAAGTGCATCCAGCTCAGTTGAAGATGCCCTGGAGCAAATGCCGGTGTCAGCATCCACAGCAAATCAACAAATCTCATTACCAGAATCAATGCTGCAACGATCACTAGTTTGTGCGGATCTCGTTTCAATCCTCGTGACAACAAAAAAAGGAACGGCAAAGCGAAGTGCAGGATCACTACCGCAACCGCGATAACGCCCCACCCGCCGCGGGTACGTCTGATGTACCATGAAATTTCCTCCGGAAGATTCCCTGACCAGATGATCAAGAATTGCGAGAACGCGAAGTAAGCCCAGAGCATTACAAGCGCCAGCAACAACTTTCCCAAATCATGAAAGTGGAGGGGCGCCACAATGTGATTCAGCGGTTCATACTTCGACAGCAACGCCATTGCGGCAATCACAAAGGCCAACGCGCTCATGCTCCACGCAGCAACGAAAATGAACCCATAGATAGTTGACGACCATTCGGGTTCAAGTGACATTAACCAGTCGATCGAGGCAAACGTGGTCGTGAAAACAAACAGCACCATTCCTGGTCCACTTAGCATGCGCATGCTCTTCGTAAACGTGCGTTCTCCAGTTCGATCCTGTGCGAGAGACCAGCGATTAAGAAAGTAGGCTAGCACCAACCAGATGCCGAAGTAGATCGCAGCCCGAATAGAGAAGAACGGCACATTTAGGAAGGGAGTCTTGCCCTTGATTACTGGATAATTTGCGATCTCTTCTTCATGTGTCCAGGGATAGAGCCGGCGCGCCCCGAGAACGATTGGAACGAATAACAGCGCCATTAATGGCAGAGTTCGTGTCGCGGCTTCCAAAACACGCCGGATGACGAATCCCCAACCGCCTCCAGTCATGTGCTGAAGCATCAGGAGCGCGAGCGAACCGACGCTTATCCCGGTCCAAAATGTAAACGCGACAAGATATGCCCGGAAAAATTGATCGGCATTGAAGAATGCGCCGGCAAGAAGTGCCAATAGAAAGACTGCGCCAACTATTAACGCACGGCGTTGAAAAGTCGCTACTAAGGGAGGATTCAAAGACGTACTCATCTTTTTACTCCTCCCGTATTTGGCGATGGGCTTGCCCCCGGCACCGGGACCTGCGCATTCACATTAGGCTGACTCAGTTGGAGTGCTCTTACATAAGAAATGATGGCCCAGCGATCCTGTACCGGTATTTGCGGGGCATATGAAGGCATTGCGCCCCAGCCATTCGTGATCACGTCAAAAAAATGGCCCACAGGCGCTTGTCGCAGTCGATCGTCCTGAAATGATGCCGCACGACGGAAGCCGCGACGAACGATCATTCCGTCGCCGTATCCGGTCAACCCATGACAAACTGAGCAGAAGATCTCATATCGCTCGCGACCGCGGGTAACAATTTCGTCAGTGATCAAGAACGGGAATGTATCTACGTCGTCTGGATACAAGGCGGCGGCTGTCGAACCAGCACCAGGACTTGCGGATGGCTGGGGACCGGCAGGGCTGGCGGATGGAGTTGCAGTAGCACTCGCGCTAATTTTCTTTCCCGTAAATAGCGCCGTGTCGGAGCGCAGGTACCCACGCGGCACAGTGCCGGCGACCGGAGGACGCGCCGAAAGGCCATCGCCAAAGAATGTGGTGGTGCGAAATACCTTCATCTTTGGTTGATCCTGCATGTCCCGACGGCACCCGATGTTGAAGAAGAGAAGGCCGAAAGCAAAAAGCAGCAGGCAGAAACCCCGCAACCGCCCGACGTAGGCCGCATCACTTTTGCGCAAACTATCCCTCCTAAAAACTCTCTTCATACGCATCTTCTGCTTTCGCTTCCTTAGACTTCAACGCCTGTAACCTCCTTCGCACCCAACTCGTTCAGGAAAGTCACTACCGCATCGTGGTCGTATTTCGGATCGTTCGCTTCAACAACAAGGAAAAATCGATCCCTGGTAGCCAGCGCGAAGTTCAGGGCGTTAAACACTGGATGATATGGTTGGGGTAACTTGTTGAGCGCCAGCATTCCGAGGACTGCAGCAAACGCCGCGACCAATACCGTGCACTCGAACGTGATCGGAATAAACGCAGGCCAACTGTTGTAGGGCCTGCCACCAACATTGAGTGGATAGTCCTTCACCTCCATCCAGTACTGCATAAAGAACCCGCCCAATGCGCCAAGCACCCCACCAATAAGCACAATCAATGGCAAACTCGTCCGTGTAAATCCAATCGCCTCGGACAACTCCTCAATCGGATATGGTGAATACCCGTTTATGCGTCTGTAACCTGCCTCATAAGTCCGTCGGGCGGCCGCTACGAGATCCGTCGGGTTATCGAATTCCGCCATGACCCCATAGAGCCGCTGACGATGATGTCGCCGCGGTGGAAGCGACTGCTCGTCTTGCTTTATAGGTCCGTCAGCCATTCTCCAGCCTCCCTATGGCTCGCTTCATTCCTCAACTTCAGCTTCCGGCAAAATGGTCCGCATCTCGAAAATTGAAATCATTGGCAAGAACCGGATAAACAGGAAGAGCAATGTAAAGAAGAACCCGATGGTTCCGATGAACATCGCCCAATCCCATTGCGTCGGCTGGTACATCCCCCATGACGAGGGCAAAAAGTCTCTGTGCAGACTCGTCACCACAATTACGAATCTTTCCAGCCACATTCCAATGCTGACGACAACCGATATCAGCCATAACACGACAAGGTTCTCCCGGACTCTCTTAACCCACAAAAACTGTGGCGTGATGATGTTGCACAACACCAATGTCCAGTAATACGGCGCATAAGGACCGTGCATGCGGTTCCAGATCATGTAACGTTCATACCTGTTGCCGCTGTACCACCCGAAGAATGCCTCCATCACATAGCCATACCCGACGATCAATCCGGTTGCGAGCATCACCTTTGCCATGTTGTGCATGTGACGGATCGTGATAAAGCTCTGCAATCCGTAGAACCAGCGCAAGGGGATGGTCAAAAACAGGACCATCGCAAAGCCCGCGTATATTGCGCCCGCGACGAAATACGGCGGAAAGATGGTTGCGTGCCACCCTGGAATGATCCCGATCGCAAAGTCGAAACTGACGATTGTGTGCACTGAAAGTACTAAGGGCGTTGCCAACCCTGCGAGCAGCAAGTAGGCCATCTCGTAGCGGTGCCAGTGGCGCGCGGAACCTCGCCATCCCATCGCGAGCATTCCGTAAATGATCTGGAATGACTTACTCCGAGCGCGATCTCGCAGGGTAGCGAAATCAGGGATTAGACCGACGAACCAGAACATTGCCGACACGATCGCGTAGGTGGATACGGCAAAGACGTCCCACATCAAGGGACTGCGGAACTGCGGCCAGATTCCCATCGTGTTTGGATATGGAAACAGCCAATAAGCCAACCACGGACGTCCCAGGTGAAAGATGGGATACAAACCTGCCTGCGCGACCGCAAACAATGTCATGGCTTCTGCAAAACGGTTGATTGACGTACGCCATCTCTGCCGCAGCAGCAGTAATATCGCTGAGATCAGCGTACCCGCGTGTCCAATACCAATCCACCAGACGAAATTGATAATTGCAAATCCCCATCCAACGGGTTGATTGACCCCCCACAACCCGATGCCGTTGAAAACAAGATTTGTGATGGTCAACAGCAGCAGCTGAAACAGCATGAACGACAACGCGAACCCTATAAACCATCCAAGCGGTGTCTTTCGCTTTAGGACGATTGAACTAATTTTGTCGGTAACCGATGCGAAGGTGAGGCCCGGATCGATCACCGGTGCCGTCGTATGCATCGGCCCCTCAACGTATGGTTTGTTCGACTCGTCTGGCATCTATCTGTTCTTACTTGATGTCCGGATTCGGATTACGCAGATCGCTGAGATATGTCGTTCGCGGTTGCGTATTCAAATCGTCGAGCAGCGAGTAGTTCCGCTTGTTTGCTTTTACCTTCGAGACACGGCTGTTTGGATCGTTGACATCGCCGAACACAATCGCCTCCGTCGGACAGACCGCCTGACACGCCGTCACAATTTCGCCATCGCGTACACGTCGTCCTTCGACTTCTGACTGGATCTTAGCTCCCTGAATTCGCTGCACGCAGTAGGTACACTTTTCCATCACTCCACGGCTGCGCACCGACACATCCGGGTTACGCATCAACTGGTATGTAGGTGTTTCCCAATCCTGATAGAGGAAAAAGTTGAAGCGACGGACTTTGTACGGACAATTATTGCTGCAGTAGCGAGTACCAACGCAGCGGTTGTAGACCATGTCGTTGAGACCTTCTGCGCTATGGACTGTCGCGTGAACAGGACACACTGGCTCGCATGGCGCCTTTTCACAATGCATACACGGCACGGGCATAAAGTTTGTTCCTTCCGGCGTGTTTGGGTCGGCCCCCTTGAAGTAAGTATCGATACGAATCCAATGCATTTCACGGCTCCGCTCGACCTGTGATTTACCGACAATTGGAATATTGTTTTCTGACTGACAGGCGACGGTGCACGCGTTGCAGCCGACACAGTTGTTCAAGTCGATCGCCATTCCCCATGCGTAGTTGGGTGTGTTCACGCCCTGGTTTTTGTAGTCGTACTCTGGATAAAGCGTTGGGTGTTCGGGTTCTTCGTTGGGGTTGGCCTGCAGATATTCGGCAAGTGTGTCAACGCGAACAATGTCACGCTGCTCCTTGCTGAAGTTTGGATCTTCCATCAGGAAGTGGAGCTGACTGCATGCCAGATCGTATTGTTTACCCGCGCCTTTCTCGACCTGAACGCCGTAGCCGGCCCAGGGTGCATCTGAAGTTCGAATGCTATACGCGTCATAACCGTAATTATTTCCGACTCGACCTGTACGCTTGCGCCCATAGCCGAGATGCAACGTGATCACGTTGTCCGGCTGACCCGGCATGATCCAGGCGGGAACCGCATCGCCAATTGTTTGACCACGATGAGTAATGCGCAGCGTATCTACGTAAACATCGCCGCCTTTGCGACCGATGTTTGTTTCAAGGCCGAGTTTGCGGGCTGTGTTGGGACTAACGAGCGCGGCATTGTCCCAGGTGATCTTGGTCAGTGGCTTCGGTAGCTCCTGCAGCCACCCGTTGTTTGCGAAGCGTCCATCATAGATGGAAGGATCGGGTCGAAAAACAATGTCGAACCCGCCTGTTGATGGGTTGGATGTTTGCGCATTGGCAGCCCACCCGGAATTGAAAGATACAGTCTTATTTGGAAGTGCCGTGTTTGGAATGAATCCATCGTGAAGTGCCTGTCGCCACCACGATTCAAACTCTCCATCCGGACTTGCTGCGGCTGCGGCTGCCGGTTGCGCCGTGCCCGGGGATGCACCTGATGCCGGATTCGGCGACTGCTGCGCTTGCGGTGCGCCTGCCGTCGCAGTCTTCTGCTGCGTCTGTTGGCTGCCTCCGGTTCGTGCTGTTTGCCAGTACTGGCGCACAATGTCATACGCCTTGCGATCGTATTGGTCAGAAAAAACAGTCAGCAGTTCGTGTGCAGTTTTTCCGCCATACAACGGCTCAATCAGAGGCTGCACGATCGTGACTGTTCCGTCGTAGGCCCGTGCATCGCTCCACGATTCCAGGTAGTGTGCCTCCGGTATATGCCAATGACACAGTTCAGAGGTTTCGTCGTTATATTGGCTCAGATGTACGCGCAGCTTCGCCTTCTGCAAACGCTCAAAAGTGAACTTCAGGTCCGCGGGAGTGGTGTACACGGGATTTCCACCAAGCATCACCAGGAGATCGACTTTGCCACCGTCGAGATCGTTTACGAGATCTTGTAGTGACTGACGCTGATCGGCGGGATTGGCTTCGATTGAATCTGTGTAGAACACAGTCTTACCAACATTGCCGAGCGCATCATTCATCGCATGTGCGATCGCGTGAACGATTGGCGAAGCTTCGTTCCCCGCTAAGACGATGCTGCTGCCTTTGTGTTCCGTTAGATCGGACGCGATTGCGTTGATCACTTCCTGAGCAACACCCGCAGCAGATGTATCTTCAACAGGCGCTTTTAAACCCACTCGCGCGCCCAAAGCATTTGCCGCTGCTTCGACGCCGCGTGGTCCAACGGTCCAACGATGATCCGCCTTCGCACCAGTATTTGTTGGTGTACTTTCGAATACGTATAACCGGTTCATGTCGCGATTAGTGTCGGTTAATCTGCGACGAGCCATGAAATCACGCGCGTATCGAAGGTAACCCGGGTGGGCGGACAAGAAATCATTATCGAGAGACAAGACGCGCTGGGCGAGGTCGAACTTGTAATTTATATTCACCGGCTGACCAAAGGCCATCATCGCCCCCACCCGCGCATTATCGGCGTTTGCCGGTTCGTACTGGTGCCACTTTGCCTGCGGAAAGGCAGTCAGCAACTCTTTGATTTGTGCGGCAAGAGTTGGCGAGGTTACGGTCTCGGTCAACAACCTCAGGCCGGCGCCCTGTCTTGACCGCTGTTCGTCAATAGCCGTTCGGAGCTCGCCGACAAAGGTGGTCCAGGTCCGAATGTCTTCCCGATAGGTTAATGGCTGCGACCGGTCAGGATCGTAAAGTCCGAGAATTGAAGCTTGCGTGAAGATGTCGGTGGCGCTCGAACCGCGTGGATCGCGACTCACGTCGTCAGCGGGAAAATCCCCTGGTCGATTATTGGGGTGATCGGGATTCCCTTCGATCTTCGTCGGGCGGCCCATGTGCGACTCGACCAGCACGCCGGTACCGATGCCGCCGAGCGGCATGGCGGAGGCGAAGAAGAGCGGCTTGCCGGGGATCAGGTTCTCCGGCGCCTTGACATACGGGACGATCTTCTCCGGCGGACGGTTGCACGCCGCGGCGGCCATGGCC
>JBHEMC010000010.1:0-34448 GCA_046262775.1 Pyrinomonadaceae bacterium
GTTGTGCATCACCGATGATAACGGGAACGCATATTTTGCGGACGTCCTCTTCAGCGACAGCTTTAAGAACAACTTCGGGACCAATACCTGCCGGATCTCCCATGGTGATCCCAATACGCGGCAGGAGACGCCTGGGCCGAGATCCCGGGCTGGTTGAACTTTGATCTGACTGTCGCATTTGTTGAGGCGACGCTGTTCGACCACGATAAGGGACACAGGGGCGAGGGCTGTGTTCGTCCGCTTAGGCCGTGGCTTTTTCTACTCTCTCGTCGGCCTTGTACATGTACTTGATGTTCCGTTTTAAAACGAGAAGATTTGGCGCTCCTTTGCGATTAACTTTCAAAGCGCCACGGTCGTACCATTCGATCGTGCCCTCGATCTCTTCGCCATCCAGTAACACAATAACCATCGGAGTGTGAGCGTCGATCTGTTTTTTGTAATAGAAAATTTCCGCGTTCGTTTCCAGTGGCGGTGGGATGCGCTTGCGAACCTGAACAGCCGCTTGCTGTTGAGCAGATCGCTGCTGCGATGCCTCACTTGGTGCGCGGGAACTTCCGTTTGAACGCTCTCTGGGTTGCGGAACCTCTCGAGCTTTACCTTTCACTTCCGCGAGCGTAGTTCGAATGAGTTTACGGTTCACCTGATCATACCTCCAAAAATCTTTAAAGACGGGTTCGACTAATCCATCGAGTACATAATTATTAATTGGGCAGGGAACGCCTTCACGGATCAGCGCCAAAACTCTCGCAGGCTGCGGCCATCCGAGGAGAGGAGCTGACAATACCGTAATGGAAAATCCTGCAAGGAATGACCGACATGCTACACAACAAAAAAAGAAAAAGCAAAGCACTACAGAACACTGAGCACAGAGACAACAGGTAACCTGTGAAGGATAACCGTCACTCCGCCAGAATTGCTTTTACTGCATGTTCACTTGCTGTCGCGGTGCTGCAACACTTGAAAATTACGACGGAAAAGGGAAGGCTATGGACCTTCCCCTGAAACCGAAAGCGTTTTTTTTCGATTTAATCTGCCTTCTTACGAATGAATGTGGGGACATCCAAATCGTCGATACGAGCGTTGGCCATCATCGGGCGAGTCAAATCGTCGGCCGGTCGCGGCGTGTAGCGTGGCGCCTGCACTGGCAGCGCCGTAGCAGTTGCCGTTGAGAGCACTGCGACTGCGTCTCGATCGAAACCAGTTGCGATAACAGTTATCTTCATTTCATCACGAAGATCTTCGTCGATGACTGCGCCGAAAATAATGTTTGCATCGTCGTCTGCTGACTCGCGAATTATCGACGACGCTGCGTTAACTTCAAACAACGTCAGGTCAGAACCCCCAGTTATGTTGATCAGCACACCTTTGGCGCCCTGGATCGTGGCCTCTTCGAGAAGTGGTGAGGAGATCGCCTGCTGGGTCGCTTCAATTGCGCGGTTTTCACCCGTTGCGCGCCCTGCCCCCATCAAGGCCATACCCATTCCGGACATAATTGATTTGACGTCGGCGAAATCCAGGTTGATTAAGCCGGGAACAGTTATCAGGTCGCTGATGCCCTGAACAGCCTGTCGCAGTACATCGTCAGCAACTCTGAAAGCATCTGACAACGACACGCCACGCTCTACGGTGTGAAGCAGGCGCTCGTTGGGAATCGTGATTACCGTATCGACGCACTCTCGCAGTTCGCGCAATCCGTTTTCTGCCTGCTGCATTCGCCTTCGGCCTTCGAAATGGAATGGCTTAGTCACAACGGCAACGGTCAGTGCGTCTAATTCTGTGGCTAGTGAAGCTATGATAGGTGCAGAGCCGGTTCCCGTTCCGCCGCCCAATCCTGTCGTGACGAAAACCATATCAGCGCCCTCAAGCACTTCGATGATCTTGTCGGTGTCTTCCAATGCAGCTTCGCGTCCAACACCAGGATCGGCTCCGGCGCCAAGTCCTTTTGTCAGTCTGCTGCCGAGTTGAATTTTGATTGGGGCACGCGAACGCTTCAACGCCTGCAAGTCGGTATTAGCAACGAGAAACTCGATGCCTTCGATTCCTGCTTCGATCATGCGGTTCACGGCGTTGCCGCCACCGCCCCCGATCCCGATCACCTTTATCCGCGCACCTGTGAGTGGCGGGTCATCATCTATGAAAATATTAATGCCAGTTCCGGGTTGACGAGCGTCCGGTGTCATAGTTAGTTCCTCTCTCCCAAAGCGGGATGGCTTCCAGGGCCTCTTTCTTCTATATTGGGCTGCTCGCGCCATCGGCATCGATATGTTGCGGACAACATCTTGTGCAATCGGGGCGCAAGCATACAACAACTTGTCAGAAAATACTACCAAAACGATTTTTAAAACGAGATACAAAATGGGTGAGCTTGCCTGTGTTACCCCTTCGACTCAAACCGGTGCGGATCTCAGCCGCTTGTGTTCGATGGGCCATCAGCGCAAGGCCCGCTGCGGCCGTCCAGGCAGGACTCTGAATGTCCTCCACCAAGCCTCCAAATCGATCGCGTTCTGGATATCCGAGTCTCACCGGCGCATCAAAAACCTGCTCTGCGATTTCGGTCATGCCACTTAGTAATGCGCCACCACCAGTAAGCACAACTCCACTCGAAAGTTGTCGCTCCCAACCCGCGTCCTTAATTTCATCCGCCACGTGCATCAGCACCTCTTCGGCTCTGGGTTGCAGAATGTCACAAAGGATCTGGCGAGAGAGCTGACGCGGTGGACGACCACCGACTGAAGGAACGTCGACTAGTTCACCTCTTTCCATTTCGCTTAAGGAATTGCTGCATGCACATCCGACAGTACGCTTGATTTTTTCCGCTTCGGGAATCGGGGTTCGTAGTCCGAAAGCGATATCGTTTGTGAAGTGAGAACCACCAAGCGGAAAAACGGCAGTGTGTTGAACGGCTCCCCTCTGATAGATAATGAGCCCTGTTGTTTCCGCGCCGATGTCCACTAGTGCCGCGCCAAACTCTTTGTCATCTTCAGTTAGTGAAGCTTCGGCGGACGCCAACTGCTCGAGCACCATATCCGCGACAACCAACCCGGCCCGATTGACAGCATTGATCGCATTTTGCCTCGCTGTCACCGGGCTAGTAACAATGTGAACCTTGACCGCAAGTCTCGCTCCGATCATGCCCACTGGATCGTTGATGCCGTCCTGATCATCTACGATGAACTCCTGCGGCAATCGGTCAACAATTTCACGACCAGCGGGTAGCTGAATTGCACATGCAGAATCGATTGCGCGGCGGACATCCTCCGAAAGGATTTCTCGGTCACGTCCGGAAACCGCGACGATGGCCTGACCGTTGAAGCCCAGAATGTGCGAACCAGCGAGATTGATCGTTACGTCCTCCGCTTCCAGACCGCTCATCCGTTCAGCATCCTCAACAGCTTTTTTAATTGCGTCGACGGCGGCGTCCGGATTAACGATTACTCCTTTGCGAAGGCCACGCGCTTCGGCCTCGCCAATACCCACTACTTCCAATAAACCAGATTCGCCTGGCTCACCTGCGATACACGTCACCCTACTTGTCCCAATGTCGAGACCTATCGTGTGTTGGGTGCGCTTCGCCATTAGCTCCGCTCCTTCGGCGATTCGACTATCGCAGCACTCGTCTCACGTGCGTTTCTGCTCAGACTTCTTCGGCTGAGCCGGGGGTTTCGCATTTTTATCCTTTGCCTTCTCGTTTTTTGTCGGGATTGAAGAACCTTCCTTCTCCGCTACAGCTGGCGACAAATCAGACGTGTCGCTGACGGCGCGCGCTCCCGAAATGAGGCCTACGATCGCGCGATGACCCTGAGTCAGATCTATGTAGCTAATATATGGACCGCGTGGCGTCTGACGCTGCTTGTCGAGGACATCGAGTGCCTTCCGCAACCTTTCGCCGTGATCCTGTGCGCCGAGTCGGACCTCAATCTGCGAGTCGTCACCTGAAAGTTGTGCCCTTACGTCGCGGATGTCGAGCAGGTTTACTTCACTGATACGCTCAGACAACGACAAGCGCATCCACTCGTTTTGCAGATCGAGGAATTTCTTGACGCGCTCGCGGTTTTCTTCCTGCGCTGCAGTCGATTGATCTTCATTCCAACCGCGCAGAAAAAATGAAGGCACGGTATCTGCCGGTACCAACTCAGCGAGGACTACGCCCTCCTCATCTACCCAAACAAGTCGACCGGAGGACAGATGGACAACTAATCGAGGTTGCCTTTCCACGATACGAACGCGGATCCCATCAGGCAAAACACGGGAAACGATGGCTGAACGTACCCATGGCAGCTCTCGCAGGTGTGCTGATACCTCTTCCAGATGCGCGCGCCAAACACCTGTGCCCACTAAGTCGTGGCGAACGGCGGTTTCAATTGCCTCCATGGAGGCTCGCGAGGTGCCCTGCGTCTCAATTTTTTTCACCTGAAAGAAATTAGCAGACGCAGCAGCGCGATATCCGAAAAACACCAGGGCGGTTATGGTGATTACCAGCGCCGCTTTGAATATCATTGGCACGTAACGGAGCAACATTCGAAAGCCGGCAGCAACACTCTCTGCCGATCCACGATCACGCTTTACGGGACGCTGTGTTACAACTCCCGAGCGTCCTTTGCTGATGCCACTTCGATTGCCAACCTTTTGCGTCAACATTTGTTCTCGCAACGCTACTACTCCTTTCGCTCACCCGACGGCTGCGAATCCTCACTGGGCACTTCGGGTGACGGCGCGGTGGCACGCCACAGCTCAACTTCATATTCGAGTTCGATACCCTGTTCTCTCTTGACGCGCTCGCGAATTTCTTTTGCCAGGTCAATCGCGTCTTCGGCGCGAGCGTTGTCGCCCTCGGTAACGATGAAGTTCGCATGGACGGGTGAAACTACCGCACTGCCGCGTCGAGTTCCCTTCATGCCCATGTCATCAATAATTTTCCCTGTTCCCGTAGTACTCTCAGGAGGGTTCTTGAAGAAACAGCCTGCGGATCGCGAGCCATGAGGCTGGGTCGAAAGACGTCGAACCTTTGCGTCCTCCATGCGCGCACGAATCGTTTCCGGAGCGTCAGGCGTCAAACAAAGAGTTGCTCCAAGTATTAATTCTCCTTCTTTGAATGAGCTGTGCCGATAGTTCCACTTGATAGTTGCGCCGGGGATGTCAACTACTTGTCCGTCACACGCAACTCTGACGCTCTCAGCTACGGTTCCAATCTCATGGCCGTAGGCGCCGGCGTTCATCCATAACGCTCCGCCGACTGTTCCTGGTATTCCACCCAACCCCTCGATTCCAGATAAACCATACCGAGCAACATCAATGCACAATCGGGGTAACGAATAACCAGCGCTCACTGATACTCGATTGCCGTCGAACCGTACTTCACCTTTCATCTCACTCAAGCTCAATACGACATAGTGATGCTCGCCATCCGCTGCAAGTACGTTGCTTCCGGAACCGAGGGCTCGCCAACCGACTCCTGCTTTGTCCATTTCGTGAACGATGGATGCGGCTTCAGACTCCGTGAATGGAGATATCACCCAGTCGATCGCACCGCCAACACGCAAACTCGTTAGTTCAGCAAAGCGCCGACCGCGTTCTGCACGCACCCCGACTTTCGCGGCAATCTGAGCCAAAGTTCGATCTCGCGACTCAATATTCATTGTTTTGAGCTGATTGACATTACCTGGCTGACTGCCCCTCTCCTTGTCCGCGCAATAAGTTCAATAGCTGATCACTCACGCGATTGACTGTACCGGCCCCTAAGGTGATGACGAGATCCCTTTCCTGCACGTAATCGCAAAGAGCGGGCGCCGCATTCTCTAGCGAACCGATATAACGCACGTCTTTGTGACCGAAACGCTTGATTGCCGCCGTCAACGCTTCAGCCGTAACGCCTTCAATCGGATCTTCGCTCGCCGCGTAAATATCAGTTACGAAGAGGACGTCCGCATTATTGAAAGATCGCGCAAATTCCTGCATCAGATCGTGGGTCCTTGTGTATCGGTGCGGCTGAAACAGGACCACGATGCGGCGACCACCCGATCCGATCTTTGCGGCGGCGAGAGTAGCTCTAATCTCAGTTGGATGATGTCCGTAGTCATCGATTACCAGAATTCCACCGATTTCCCCCTTTGCCTGGAACCTTCGCCCGGCTCCAGTGAAGGTCTCTAATGCAGCAGCAATCTTTTTAAATGGCACGTCAAGTTCGAAGCCGACCGCTATCGCTGCGAGCGCGTTATAGACGTTATGCATTCCCGGTACGTGCAGGGTTATAGTTCCTACGGTCTCCGTACCACGCCAACAGTTGAAAGTGGAGCCGAAGTGATCGTTATAACGAATGCCATGCGCCGACACGTCTGCTTGGGCACTCAGACCGTAAGTCAATCGGCGTCGCTGTAAGAGCGGAATGATTGCCTGTACATTGGGATCGTCAAGACACAGAACTGATGAGCCGTAGAAAGGCACCTTGTTCACGAAGTTAGCGAAACACTCACGGACATCATCCATATCGTGGTAGTAGTCCATGTGTTCGCGATCGATGTTTGTGACAACAGCAATAGTTGGCGTGAGCATCAGGAACGAACGGTCGCTTTCGTCTGCCTCAACGATCATCAAATCGCTCGTACCCAAGTGGGCATTCGAGCCGAACGCACCCACGACGCCACCGACGACAATCGTAGGATCCAGACCCGCGTGTCCCAGAACAGTGGCGACCATTGATGTGGTCGTGGTCTTTCCGTGCGAACCGGCAACAGCAACAGTGTGCGGCTTCAAACGCATCAACTCAGCCAACATCTCGGCGCGTGGAATCACTGGAATCGAACGACGGTGGGCTTCGATCACTTCAGGATTGTCGTCGCGAACTGCGGTTGAGCGAACCACGACATGCGGTTGACCGACATTCTCCGTGCTGTGACCTTCGACAAACTCGACCCCCATTTTTTGCAAACGATCAGTAACTGCAGACCGCTTAAGATCAGATCCAGAAACTCGGAACCCCAGGTTGATCAGCACCTCCGCTATTCCGGACATACCGATGCCCCCGATGCCGACAAAATGAACATGCTGAATTCTTCGAAACATCTAATCAGTTACAGTCGTTCTTGGCACTCCCCGGCTCTTGTTGATGCGCTGGTCGCTTTTCAATCAACCAGTTGTTCGATCATATCAACAGCGGCCGCGGCAGCATCTCCGCGTGCAAGTGCGCGACTCGCCTGTTCCATAGCGTTTATTCGTTCCGGCTTGCTGGCCAATTCCCCTATTTCCATGGCCAGACGTTCGGGCGTTAACTCCTCCTGCAAAATGATTCGCGCAGCTCCGGCAGACTCCAAAGCTTCCGCATTCCTTCGCTGATGGTCGTCGGCCGCAAAGGGAAACGGGATCATCAACGCCGCCTTGCCTGAGGCAATCAGTTCGGCGGTCGTTGTTGCGCCCGCACGGCAAATAACCAAATCGGCGTTTGCAAAACTGCTCACCATATCGTCTATGTAAGCCTTTACCTCAACCTTCCCATTAAGATCCGTCGCATCGTACGCTGCCGTTACTCTGGCAAGATCGGCAGCCCCCGTTTGATGTTCTATGGACAACGTGGCTGGTAACCTCTTCAACCTGGGAATCGCTCCGATCATAGCCTCGTTAATTGCTCGTGCCCCTTGAGATCCTCCAAACACCAGTATGGAAAATTTGTCTGACTCTCGGTGCTTTGGGGGTACTTCAAAGAACTGGCGGCGAACGGGATTACCCGTGACTTTCCCCTTTCCGCGAAAGAAAGGCAGTGCTTGCTCGAACGAAACCGCCGCGCGATCGACGAACCGTGCCAGCACTCGATTGGTCCAACCAGGCAATGCATTCGATTCCATCACCACTGTGCGACGGCGAGTCAGCGCAGCCATTAGGACCACTGGACCTGACACATAACCGCCTGCCCCAACTACAACGTCCGGATTGAAGCGCACAATCAGTTTCCATGCTGAAAGAAAACTCTTCGGCAGAACCGCCAGGCCGCGGAGTCGCGCAACCGCGGGAACGTTTTTTAATCCAGCACTGTCAATGAGCGAAAGTTCAAAACCTGCGTTCGGCACTAGCCGCGTTTCCAGTCCTCGTGCAGTTCCGATAAACAAGATCTGCGAGTTGGAATCGCGTCGCCTCATTTCCTGGGCGATGGCGATTCCCGGGTAAATGTGACCGCCAGTTCCACCGGCGGCGATCAATACGCGCATTTCGCTGGTACTCGCCTCATCCAAATCGCGGAGAGGTGGCGTCGCTGACAGTCGCCGCGCGCAAGGAATTACGCAAGCCGGTCCTCGCGCGTGTGGAATCAAGCAGGCCCATGTCAACTGAACCGCTCGCATGCTGCGATACATTCAACAAAATGCCGACGGCAGCGAGTGTAGGCACCAGGGATGATCCACCGTAGGAAATAAATGGAAGTGGAATGCCTTTCGTCGGCACGAGCGATAGCACAACGCTAATATTGAACAACGCTTGCGCAACAATGGACGTCACAATTCCGAGACTAAGCAACATACCGAACCTGTCTGGCGCGAGGAGAGTTGTCCGTATCCCACGCCATAGGAACAGCGCGAATACTGCTACGACACCAACAGCGCCAACGAGTCCAAGCTCTTCGCCAATCACAGCGAAGATGAAATCCGAATGCGCGAATGGCAGGAACAGCATTTTCTGTTTACCTTGCGCAAAACCAAGTCCATTTGGTCCTCCTGAGCCAACGGCAATCAAACTCTGCACAACCTGGAACCCCTTCCCCCTCTGATCGGCCCATGGATCGAGGAATGTGATTAGCCGGCCAAGTCGCCACGGGACGAAAATCAACAGACCTATTGCGATTAGCAAGGCGGGCGCTGCCGCCATTGCGAGATGTGCCACCCGCGCGCCTGCGGTGTAAACAACGACTGCAAAAACAATGACCAGCATTAGCGCTGTTCCAAAGTCGGGTTCGATCACTACTAATGCGGCGAGCCAACCAGTAACGATGCCAGACGGTAGGAACGTGCGAAGGAGATCTCCCTCCTCGCCGGCGCGCTGTTCAAGAAAATAGGCAAGAAAAATAGCGAGCGTTAATTTTGAAATCTCCGAGGGTTGAACTGAAAGACCAGCAAATCTAATCCAGCGATGCGCACCGTTGATTTTCGAAAAGCCAAAGACGGCAAAAAGCATTAACGAGGTAAGCATCAGCAGGCCAAAAACAATACGTCGGCTCTTCAACTGCTGGTAGTTGAACTGCATCGCGAGCAACATCGCGATGAACCCAATTGCGACCCAGACGCCCTGTTTAATCACGTAGTAAAACTCGTTGCCGTTTTCTTTGGCTGCCATGACAGCCGAAGCGCTGTAAACCATAACGACACCGAAAAGCGCGAGTCCGATCGTCGCAGCGAAAAGCCATTTGTCTGGAGATAATTTACGCGCCATGCTTTTGAGAATTCGACTTCACCTGTTCAGATCTGAGCGCATCCGACTCATGAGATCTCAAATGCGACTTAAGCTTTCCTACTTCTGTTTTAAAAACATTTCCGCGGTGTTCGAAACTCTCGAACATGTCAAAACTCGCGCAGGCAGGCGCAAGCAGAATTACGTCGCCCTGTTTAGCTGCTGCAAACGAGTGTTCAACTGCGCCGCGCAAATCGGTCGCGCGCGTAACCCGAGCATAGTCGGCGAGTTCACGTTCGATTGTTTCGGCATCTTCTCCTATTAAAACCAACTGCCGTACTTTTTCCTGAATCAACGACCGTAGCGGCGCATATGGGGCTTTTTTTCCTCGTCCTCCCATGATGAGGATCAATTTTCCCGTATGGTCCTTGAACGCTTCCAAAGCCTTCAAACTCGCGTCGACACTAGTCGCCTTGGAGTCGTTATAAAACTCGACTCCATCTATTTCGGCTACGAATTCGAGTCGGTGCTCGACCGGTTGGAATCTTTGCACAGTTCCCCTCATCGTCGGAACACTCGCGCCCGCAGCGATACCCGCAGCAACAGCTCCCAGCACATTCTGAACGTTGTGCAAACCACGCAGCTTCATGTCTTCTCTGGACAACAGCATCTGCTCGTTACCATCTATGCGCGCGACCAACTCCGATCCACGGAGGAACAATCCTTCCTGTAACTCTTGTTGGACACTAAATGTCAAAACTCGCGCCTGCAATCCGGTGGACCAGGAAGATGTAGTGGGATCATCTGCATTAAGGATTGCCGTGTCAGTCGCGGTCTGATTGATGAAGATCCTGTGTTTTGCGGCCGCGTAATCGTTGAAGCTTTCGTAACGATCCATGTGATTGGGCGTGACGTTCAGGACTAGCGCGATGGCTGGATGAAACGTGCTGATCGATTCCAACTGAAAACTTGAGACCTCAACGACAGTCCAACCGTTCTCTTCTGAACTTTCGAGCAGCGAAATCAGCGGCTTTCCAATATTCCCGCCGACCTGCACGTGCATGCCCGCATCGCGCAGTAACTCTCCAACCAGCGTCGTTGTAGTTGTCTTGCCGTTACTTCCCGTTATGGCAATGATTCGTCCTCTGAGAAATCGCGAGGCAAGTTCCACCTCGCCGATTACTTCCGCTCCAGCCCTTTCGGCATAGCGGATAGCAATAATGTTCGCTGGAACACCCGGACTGACGACTACTAACTGCAGTTGGTCCAATAGCCAACCGGGCACCTCGCCGGGTACGAGGCCGACGCCTGAATCCTGCAGCGCAAGAGCGTCGTCAGACCAGTCCTCGAGTTGCTTTTGATCGTGAAGCGCGACCACGGCGCCGCGTTCAATGAGAAAACGCGCAGACGCGACGCCGCTGCGAGCGGCGCCGATTACCAGGACTTTTTTGCCTTCAAGTTCCAAGTTAAACCGAATCCATATCAGCTAGACTTCAGAATCGTCCGATATTCTTTCCTGGTTCGCGCTGCGCAGGTCCTTCAACCTGATCTTCAGACGCATGTTTGATAAAGCTCTATCGCCCCGTGCCAACGAGGGGAGACAGACAAGAGTCGATCCGACTCTTTTATCGGCCTTCTTCTAACGGAGTTTCAAAGTCGACAAACTCAACAACGCAAACAGAATTGCAAGAATTAAGAACCGAAAGACTATCTTCGGCTCCTTCCAGTCCTGCATTTCAAAATGGTGATGCAGTGGTGTCATCTTGAACAGCCGGCGACCCGTACCCGTCGTACGCTTTGTCATTTTGAAAACGCCAACTTGCAACAACACTGACGTAGCCTCAATTACAAATACGCCACCGACCATCAGCAACATGAATTCCTGCTTCGTCAACACAGCGACCGTGCCCATTGCTCCGCCAATCGCCAAGCTACCAACATCTCCCATGAACACCTGAGCCGGCGGCGCGTTGTACCAGAGAAACCCGAGACTTGCCCCGGCCATCGCCCCACAAAACACAGTCAACTCTGCCGCTTCCGGTCTGTGCGTCAACTCAAGATAACGGGCCCACCGCGCATCGCTCGCAAAGTAGGTAAACCCGGTCAGAGCAGTCATGGCAATAAAAGTGACACTAATCGCAAGTCCATCTAATCCATCCGTAAGGTTCACTGCGTTCGAAGAACCGAGCAGCACGATCACGATCAGTCCGAGATACAAATAAGGTCCGATATAACTCTTACCGTTTGGATCGGAAGTAGCTTTCAAGAAGGGGATACTAACGTTCCATGAATAATCACTGGCCCAATACTTCGTCGAAACAAAAAGCAGAACCCAAACTCCGGTAGCAATCAAAAACTGGGCCGCTAACTTTTCCTTCCCTGTTAATCCGAGGCTGCGCTGCTTGGCCATCTTCGAATAGTCGTCGGTAAATCCGACCGCGGCGAAAAGCAACGTAGCGAGCATTGTGGTCCATACATAAAGACTGTTCAGACGCGCCCACAATAAGGTCGAAATCAACACAGACCCGACGATCAAAACGCCACCCATGGTCGGGGTCCCACGCTTGACCATGTGGCCCTGTGGGCCTTCTTCGCGAATTTGCTGACCTATGTTCCACTTTCGCAGGGCGTCAATGAGTCGACCGCCGAACAGCAATGAAATCAACAGCGCTGTAATCGACGCGTACGCCGTACGAAAGGTTACATACTGAAAAACGTTCAACCCCTTTACGAGATACCACTCCTTGTCTTTGAAGTGGCCGTAAAGCAACTCGTAAAGAAAGTAATAGATCATCTGAGCGTCAGGCTTTCCCGTTTTCTCCAGTTAGGGGAAAGTGTTGACGCAACGCTTCGACAATTTTGTCAGTCGCCACGCCACGCGATCCTTTCACCAAGATCAAGTCACCTTCTCCCGGCTCGCCAATAGCCGCCTTTGCCGCGTCAGCGGATGATTCAAAGAACCGAGTTTCAGCAACACCCGCTTCAGCAGCTCCTGCTACAATCTCCCGGCCGAAACCTCTTACGCCCCACACTACATGAATGCCTTCACGAGCCATTTCACGTCCGGCTTCACGATGCAACTCAGCAGCTTGTGGACCTAGCTCAAGCATCTCCCCGGCGATAACCACGAGCCGCTTTCGGTCTTTCGCTGCCTCTGCAATTGTGCGCACCATATTCACGAGCGATTTCGGATTTGAATTGTACGAATCGTCAATCACTGTAAAGCCCGCCGCGAATTCAAGTACCTCACCCCGCATTTTTGGCGGTTTTGCATTTGCGAGGGCTGCGACTATCTGTTCCGCCGAGAGATCGAAGCAAGTCGCAACCGCCGCTGCGGCCAACGCATTGCTCAGATTATGGCGCCCCGTCATCGGCAAAATACCCTGTGCGTCGCCTGATGGTGTATGCAGTCGAAAACGAATTTCCTGCAACGAGCTGGTATCAACTTGTGAAGCTCGTACATCTGCCGCGTGATCGATCCCGAACGTAACAACTTTGCCGGAATGTTTTTCTCGCATCTGCATTACGAGTGGATCGTCTGCGTTTAGCACCGCGGTGCCTTCAGACTTCAATCCTTCAATCAATTCGGCCTTCGCTGCTGCTACATTTTCAATTGTGCCGAGATATTCCAGGTGAACAGGAGCAACTAGCAATTCCACTGCAATATCAGGCGGTGTGATGCGACACAGACGTTGTATCTCATGTGTGGGTGACGACATCCCCATCTCCAATACAGCGAGATCGTAATCGTCAGGCGAGTGGCCCTCGCTTACCATTCGCAACACTGAAAGCGGAAGTCCCAACCCGTTGTTGTAATTCCGTTCGCTCTTCAGCACCTCGTATCCCGCTTCCTTCATGACCAGTGCGGTCAATTCTTTCGCCGTCGTCTTACCGGCACTGCCGGTAATTGCAACAACAGGTCTGTTCCACGCTGTGTAAACACTATGGGCGAGCGTTTGTAGTGCTGCGATCGCATCATCGACGAGTAACAAACGATCAAAGAGCCGCTGCAGGTCAGGACTACTAAGAATCTTGTCTTTTCGACCAACAGCCGCGATCGCTCCGCGATTGAATGCTTCCGGGATGTACTGGTGAGCATCCACAAACTCACCGTTGAAGCCGGCGCGAGCGTAATCTTCTTGCGACAGCGCGAAAAAGAGGTCGCCCGCGCCGACCGTACGCGAATCGATCGAATAATCGGTGATTTGTTTGTCAAACATCTCGGCGCCCAGGGTGTCAATACCCGCGCCCATCAAAGTCGCTGCCTCTCCAACCTTCACGTGATTGCTGCCTCTTCGTGTTCCTCTCCAAGGCCGGAAGAAACCTCTGCCGGACCCAGTAGACATTCGACCAATCGTGAAATCGAACCCTGGCTCAGGGAGACGGTCGCCAGAATTTCAGCATAGCTCTCAACCGGGTTAGCTGCGACAACGGTGGCGTCACCGCTCAATACATCTATCGGGCGATGTTTAGTCTGGAGGGTTGCGCGCCGACTGCGTATCCGTTTGCGGCATTCGGCGATTCCGTATCTTACGTCATTTTCGATTGTATCTTTACTGGGGCTGGCGTCGGGGATCATGCTTTGCTCCGAAAACAGGAATTCGGTTAATTTGCTCGGCCAAAATCAAGATAAACCAACTGTCCTGAACCCACTTCGCTGCCGGGCGCAGGGTTCTGTCGTAACACCCGACCTTCACCGTGCGCCTCAATCTGCAACCCGAGTTGCGCGCACATTCGAGCAACGTCACGCACGCTCCGGCCACGCAGATCGGGCATCAGAATCGCGCTTGTGCCGGTCGCTGCATAGACGATTTCCCCGTCCATCGCACTGGTGCTATCCACGATGGGAAATGTGCTTTGCTGCGCTTGCTGGGTTTGCTGTTGCGCCTCTCTTTCCTTTGCGACTATTTGAGGATCGTGAGTGATCCGCGCGATCAGATCAGGAACGGACCTCGTATCGATGTCAGGTACAACACCAAGTGCCGGCAAGATCTGTTCTGCGATTTCCCGAAAAACAGGAGCAGCGACATCACCTCCATGATAAGAGCCGGCCGGCTCATCCATTACAACGATGATTACAACTTCAGGATTTGAGACAGGCGCGAAGCCAACGAATGAACCAACAAACTTGCTCTTTGAATAAGCGTGTGTCTTCGGGTCGATTTTCTGTGCAGTGCCTGTCTTACCAGCGGCTGAGTAGCCGTCGAGCTGTGCCTTCTTCGCTGTCCCTTTCAACGTCACGCCTTCCAGCATGCCTCTTAATAGGGTCGCGGTTTCCGCGCTAACCACTCGCCGTTGTTCTGGTTGTGCTCGGTAGACAACATTTCCGCCTGCGTCGCGTACTTCGCGCACAATGTGGGGCGCGATACGAATGCCATAGTTGGCGAGTGCTCCGAACGCGGCGACCATTTGAACCGGTGTTACCCCGACCTCTTGTCCAATCGCGATTGATCCAATCGACGACGGCTGCCAGTTACTCACTTTGCGCAGAATGCCAGAAGCTTCTCCAGGCAACTCAATACCGGTACGGCTTCCAAAGCCAAAACGAGTGATGTAGTCGTGCATGCGCTGGTCACCGACGCGAATACCCAACTTAATCGCAGCGACGTTGCTCGATTTCGCTAGTGCTTCAGCAATGGTCAGCAATCCATATGGGTGATGATCATGGACCAGCCTGCCGGCGACTGTGATCGAACCCATCTGGCAATCAATCCGATCATCAGGCTTAACCAGTTTGTTTTCTATGGCGGCTGAATAGGCAACGATCTTGAAAGTTGATCCGGGCTCGTAAATATTCTGCAAGGCCCAGTTCTTTCTGGCTTCGCTGGACGATGCGCTTACATTATTCGGATCGAACGAGGGTGAGTTCGCGAGGGCTAATATTTCGCCGCTGCGTGGATCCAGAACTACCGCCGAACCGGATTTTGCGTGGGACCGGTCAACAGCCGATTGCAGGGCCTGCTCAACTATGTACTGAACGGATTGATCGACAGTGAGTACTACGGTCTGACCAGGCTTCGAAGGAACTTCGAAGCTCTCGTAACTATTTCCGCGCGCGTCCTTTTCCACAAACAACCGTCCCGGTTCACCGGAAATCTTTGTATTATAAGATTGCTCAAGACCTGCAAGTCCATCGCCATCCAGACCTACAAATCCGAGCACATGTGCGGCAAGTGCACCGTTCGGATAAAAACGTTTCGGCTCCGCGCGGCTTTGTAAACCGGGAAGATTCCAAGACAGAATTTCCTTTGCTTTGTCGGAATCAACTCGGCGAGCGATCCACAGAAACTGCTCACCATCACACTGCGCTTCCTGAAAACGTTTCACCAGATCCTGATAATTCAAGCCAAGCTTACTTGAGAGAAAATCGGCGGTGCACTCGAGTGCATTTGGCTCTTCGAATGATTGCGGATCTACAAACAACGAGACAGTTTGAATGCTGCGCGCCAACTCCCTGCCCTGTCGATCGAGGAGTTCCCCCCGAGGCGGACTGGTTTCCATCTCATTCTGTTGTTGTTGATGAGCGCGGTTTATGAGCCCGTCATGTTGTGTTACCTGCAGAAAGATGAGGCGTGCACAGATTGCAACCATCCAAAAGCCAAGAAAAGCCGCGACTAAAAGCGCGCGGCTAAGCGAAACGTCTGGTCTGGACTTTGATTGCGCAACGAGGCGTGCGAACATCACCTACTTGATTCCCTTCATGCTTTAAGCGAGGTGAAGTCGCTCAACAGGTGCTCTGACCATTCACCTGACTGACGCTCTTGTTGGCTGGTCGTGACCGCGCGTGTCGGCGGTCTCAACATTATTGCCTGGCTCGGCCGTCGCTATTTGTCCCGCAGTTGCTGGATGCAGTCCGAGTTGCCGGGCAGCCGGTGCGAGCCTGGCAGGCGCGGACACCCTTTCCTTTTCCAATATTAGTCTTTGCTTTTCTTCAGTCAGCCGTTGATGCTCGCGGCGCAGGTTTTCGCTTGCATATCCATATTCAACGGCGGCAAAGTGTTGCTTGCCCGCCAGAATGAAGCCACTCGCCAGGACGAGTCCGCAAAACATCAGCAGACCGAGCCGGGAAAGCGCGTTTGTGTCGCGAGCGCGCCGGATTCGCGCGTTTCGCTGTTGCTGAGGGATTCTTTTCATGGCTGAACCTTTGATTAATGATTTACTGGATTTCGAGCTTGCGACACGCTCTTAACTTTGCACTGCGGGACCGCGGGTTCTCATCAGTCTCGTCGGCTGCTGGACTGACGGGACGCCGCGTTAGTATTTCAATCGCCGTGTGGGCGCCACACTCACAAACCGGTAACCGTGGCGGGCACTGGCATTGTCCGGAGAGTCGCCGCAACTCTTGCTTCACAATTCGATCCTCGAGCGAATGGAAACTAATGGCGACGAACCGCCCGTTGGGTTCTAAAAGATCGATAGCAGAATCGATGAACTCAGCCAGCCCTCCAAGTTCATTATTGACGGCGATGCGCAGGGCCTGGAATGTGCGAGTCGCCGGATGAATTTGATCCCGCCTGGATGGGCCAACTGCTCGCTTAACAAGCTCAGCCAGTTCCCCGGTCGTCACAACTGGTTGTCCTTTTTTGCGTCTCTCAACAATGCGTCGCGCGATACGTCGTGAGTGATGCTCTTCGCCGTATTCAAAAATAATGCGGGCGATCTCTGGTTCGGTGAGACGATTCAGCAGGTCGGCTGCGGTTTCGCTATCGTTGGTTGCGTCCATTCGCATGTCGAGTGGTGCATCGAAACGAAAGCTGAAGCCGCGCGTTTCGGAATCGAATTGAAGAGAAGAAACACCAAGGTCGACAAGGATACCGACAGGAGAAGCGCCTCCCCGGTTTGATATCACTTCCTCGATGGCCCGAAAGTTTGCATGAACCGCACGAAACCTTTCGCCGAACCGGGCCAGACGTTTTCTGGTATAAGCGAGTGCTTCCGGATCGACGTCGACTCCCAGCACGCTACTTTCAGTTGAAGACTCAAGAATTGCCTCGCTGTGTCCGCCTAATCCAACCGTGCAGTCTACAAAGAGACCTCCTCGCTCAGGAGCAAGGAATTTCAACGTCTCCCTAAGCAGCACGGGGCGATGGGGCGCGCCCATGCCCCCCAAAGGCGCAGCCATCACCACCGCCCCGTGATCTCGTTCAAAGATCTGTCAAAGGAACTTTCAATTAGCCGATCGGTTGCAACCGCAACAGCAAACCTGGATCGAAAACTTTTCACTGCTACAATTTCTCAAATTCCCAGTCTGGCAATCGCCGCCTCATCTTCTTCTGTATAAGGATCTGCAAGTAGCCGGGACCTGAATTTATCCAACTCCCAAATTTCCAGATAAGTCAGGTAACCCATGACAGCCACATCTCCAATCACTTCCGCGCTGTTTCTGAGTAACGGGTGAATCAATACTCGACCCTGCCCATCCATCGTCGATTGCTGACCGTAGTAGTTTGTTCTATCAAGGAACTTTCGGCGCGCCGGATCCATCGTCGGTAATAACGCGAGTCGCTGTTCAATCGATTCCCATTCGGGCAAGGGATAAATACGAACGCAGTTTCCGTCGAGACTCGTGATATAAAATTCGCGTCCGTGCCTTTCGTCGATCAGCCGTCGAAACGGCGTCGGCACTTTCAGGCGACCCTTAACATCGATACGTGCCGTGTAGTTTCCTCGCAGCATAAAGTGACCTGGCGAGACGATTGATTTTGGGTGGTCGAAAGGAAAAGAGTACTCATGATCGGTCTTGCTACGAGGTTGGACCCACTTCCGACCACTTTTGACCACCCGCCACGGATACTACGCCGGCGTCCCAGGTCTGTCAATAGGTAAGTTGTAATACGTCTTACCAAAATCAACGCAACTGCTTCAGTCAATCAAACTTCGTGTTCGCCTCATGTCTGCTGCAATGATGGTCCTCTCGCGGAACCTTTCATAGCCATCATTGAGACCATGATGTATATTGGCGCGCCATACATGCCAAGAAACGAAGCGATAAGCAGCATCTGAAATGGAGATTTTTTTCGGAGGTTTCTGGGGTCTTCTCCTTTTCGGCCTACTCGCTGCCAGTGCCAATGTCATCGGCGGGTTCGTGCTGGTGACCTCCGGCGCACACCGGCTGGGCGAGCGGTTTTTGAAATACCTCGTTGCTCTTGGCGCCGGATTTATGCTGGCGGCAATCTTTATCGAGATTCTCCCGGAGACAATTACTATTTGGGGTTCGTCACTCCCAGGCGAAGCCGGTGCGTCCACGATTGTAGGTGCTATGACGCTACTGCTTGGTGGATACCTGTTAATTCAACTTGTAGAACACACGCTGGCGCCTCACTTCCATTTCGGAGCAGAAACTCATCCCGAGTCCTTTATGCGACCTTCTGCCGCTTACGCAGCTGTCGGCGGTCTTTGGATCCACACCTTCTTTGACGGCGTCTCGATCGCTTCAGCTTTCCTGGTCAACTTCAAGGTCGGTTTACTGATTTTTATCGCAATCCTGCTGCACAAAATGCCAGAAGGCTTTACCGTCGCGTCGATAATGCTAGCCTCCGGTCGCTCCACTCAGAAGGCTCTGGTCGCAACGGCAGCAATTGGCGCAGCAACACTCGCCGGCGTGCTCGGAGTTTGGCTATTGGACTCCCGGATGAATAACGCAGTCGGCTATGCCCTGCCTTTCTCGGCGGGTGTGACTTTGTATGTGGCCGCAAGTGATCTAATTCCAGAAGTGAATCATAAAGAAGAAAAAAATCCGATGGTTTCAATTGTCGTTTTTGTGGGCGTTGCTCTTTTTTACCTGCTGCATAAACTTATCGAAGGTTGAAACGTGTCGAGTCATCAATCGAAACTGAATCAACCCGCAACCCGCATTAAAGCGATTCTCGCACTAGTTTGTTTGCTTTTGCTGAGCCGGAGCGGCGCAGCACAGACAAAATCGCCAGTACCTCTTCCTGTTCCCTTCACTCCGATCGTCGATCATGCAAATGTCATCGATCCACAAACGCGACAACGTCTCGAATCCATCTACCTGAATCTCAAACAACGTGCCGATATTGAATATGCGGTGCTCACCGTCCCGACCACCGGAGACCTGGACATTTTTGATTTTTCCCTGGCAGTCGCACGTGGCTGGGGAATTGGATCCAAGGAAGGTGAAAAGAACGGATTTCTCCTGGTGGTCGCAGTTCAGGATCGAAAATACTTCACTCAGATTAGCGATCATCTTGAGGGAGATTTGACTGACGGCATCGCCGGACAAATCCAACGAGAACGGCTTGTACCGGAATTCAGAAAAGGAAACTACAGCAAGGGAATTCTCGATACGATCCAGGCATACGTCGCAACGCTTGGTGCGAAACGAGGTTTCAATATTGAAGGCATCGATCAAAGCTATGCGTATCAACCAAGGCAAACTCAAACCGATCAACCGCAGGTTCGAACGGGAGGCACGGCTTGCTGCGGCATCATTGTTATTCTCGTCATTCTGTTACTCATTTTCTCAGCTTCGCGACGCCGAGGAGGTGGAGGGGGCGGCTGCTTGCAGGCACTTTTGCTCGCCAATTTATTTGGTAACCTTGGCGGTCGCGGTTCGAGAAGCGGCTGGAGCGGCGGTGGGTTTGGCGGCGGAGGCGGTGGCTTCGGTGGGTTTGGAGGCGGTTTCGGAGGTGGGGGAAGTTTTGGCGGAGGAGGCTCCGGCGGCAGTTGGTAACTTTTGTCGGTTCTTCGCACCAATCGCCCCGTCTTACTGATGTCCAGGTTCGTCGTTGTGTTCGGTAACCGGAAACCCCAGGACCAGGGCCGACTACTCACTACGGACGCTTATTGATTTCTGCTAGTATCGGACGATTATCACATGGTCAAGACAGTAGTTCAGGAAGCTCTAAACGGACTGATTGGCGATCTGCGCTCCAGTCATGGAGACAACCTCGCCTCGGTCGTGTTGTACGGCTCAGCAGCAGCCGGCGATCACATCGAGTTGCGTTCTGATTACAACTTGCTGATCGCATTGAATCGGATCACCCCCGAAGACCTGCGTTTGGCCCAGGCGCCGATGCGCGAGTGGCAACGACTGGGCCATCCTCTACCTGTCTATTTTACCGTTGAGGAACTATCAGACGCGGCAGACGTATTTCCGATTGAGTTTCACCAGATGGCTAATGCGCGGATTGTTCTTTACGGGAAAGATCCTTTTGAGTTTGTACAGCTCTCAGATGAGAATTTGCGTCATCAGGCGGAGTACGAATTACGCAGTAAGTTGATTCAGTTGCGGCGCTTGTACATTCCGGCGTCAGTTAGCGTTGAGCAGCTATGTGATTTGATGAGCGACAGTCTGGCGAGTTTTGCGGCGCTGTTTCGCGCTGTCCTCATATTGCACGGCAAGGAAGCGCCCGTAGCAAAACCTGATTGCGTTCGAGCAACTTCGGAACTGCTGAAACTGGACCCCATGCCCTTTGAACGCATCTTCGAATTCCGCGCCAACAATGAACTGCCGACTACTGAGAAGGAAACGAACGAGATCTTCGCTGCGTATATGGATCAAGTAGAACGAGTTATTGAAGCTGTCGATGAATTAAGCAAGAGTGGCCCTCAGTAAAATCGAACCGGAGAATGAAATGAACAAGCGAAAACTATCATTTCTTTTTGCGTTAATGCTGCTCGCCCTGACTGCGAGCGGTTGCAGCTACAACACACTGACAACAAAGCATGAAAACGTGAAGGGAAAGTGGGCAAACGTCGAGACGCAACTTCAACGTCGCGCCGACCTCCTGAACAATTTGATCGAGACTGCCAAACTTGCTGGAGTGCAAGAGCAGGAAGTGTTTGGAACTATTGCGAAAGCACGTTCACAACTGCTGAATGCGGCGAACCAGGCACCGCAAGGCGAAGGTGGCGACAAGTCGCCTGAACAGAAACAGGCCGTCATCAATGCAGCAAACAGCTTCGGTGGCACAATTGGACGGTTGCTAGTCTTGCAGGAGCAGTATCCGCAGTTGAAGTCAAACGAAAATTTCCTGAAAGCTCAGGATGAGGTGGTTGGTACTGAAAACAGAATTGCCACTGCGCGTAAGGACTACAACGAATCAGTGCAAGACTACAACACGACGCGCGCACGCTTTCCTACCGTGATCTCAGCAAAGTTATTTGGGTTCAAAGAGGAGCCGTACTTCAAAGCAGAAGAAGGGGCGACGCAGGTTCCACGGATCGATTCAAATACTTTACGCCAGAACCAGAATAAATAGAGTTATCGATTGATTTGACACGCAGCTTACACCGGCTAGAAGCAAACTGGAGAGTGACTAGTTGGAACGTGACTTTCGTTTCAGCAGTGCTTTTAATTGATGTAATCCGTTGTCTATGAAAGTGTGGACATCTTGCTCGTTAGAAACCTCGAGAACTACACATCGCACAATGGTCGCAGGGTTTCCCTCCGGGTTCGACGCTGCATGTCTTCTCATTCTGAAAGAAGTCGACGAGTTCCGACACCGTAGCCTCTTCTACACCGAACCGCTCCTGACTCGGATGCGCGAAATCTGCATTCACACCCGCAAGCCAGGGCGAATGCGTAATAGGAGTTCGTGGGTTGTTTGGGGTTGATACGGAGGAGTTGCTGGACGTCGTGGAGCGCACCTTCGATTCGATCTGGATCAGGCGGTTTTGCATTTCACTGAGACTGGCACGCAGCGCCGCGAGTTCTGCAGAAATGTCATTCGCAGCATTGGTTCCTACAGTTGTAGGCGTGAAGTCTTTTGCAAGCCGGCGTGCAACCTTCTCCGCGATCATCCGCGCATGGTCTGATTCAGAATTCATTGTTTACATTCTAGGGCAGCGCCGTATATCGGACAAACTTCAGTTCACGTCTGTAAGATTTCGACAAGCTTTTGTAGTCGCGAGCGCGATACGATAAATCACGTGTATCTAAGGATCGAAAGACCAAGCTTATCGGATATTTAGTTCATCAGACCCTCTTACAAGAGATCGA
The DNA here is from genome assembly GCA_046262775.1 of Pyrinomonadaceae bacterium. Classification (GTDB taxonomy): domain Bacteria; phylum Acidobacteriota; class Blastocatellia; order Pyrinomonadales; family Pyrinomonadaceae; genus PSRF01. The sequence continues at coordinate 22,331 of JBHEMC010000010.1, forward strand.
CCCGGTCGACGACACCCACAATGGCTGAATCAATCGCAGCTCCGGCTTTGCCGGTCGCCACAGTCGACGCACTCCAACCTTCCTGCACGATCAATACTGTATCGCCGACACCAGCATCGACGGCATCGAGCGCCAAAACCGTGTATGCGGTTTCTTCACCTTCCGGCGTGACTTGCTGGCACAACATCAAGCGAGCGCTCTCGTAGCGTTGATTCTTTTGAGTAGCGACGACGTTGCCGATAACACGAGCTAGAATCATCTTCGTGGCCGCGTGACGTGTGCTTCAGAATCGACAATGCCAATAATGGTGCAATCAGTTGGGGTGTCTTCACGTTTGAACGGAAAGCTGGCTTCCTTGCCTCGACACCAAAAAACAAGTTCACCGATACCGGCGCCCACAGAATCCACCGCCACCATTGGTTTTCCTATGGATTCAAGGTTTTTGTCGAGTGTTTGGACGATGAGGAGTTTGCGACCGTCTAACGAATCGTTTTTGATCGTCGCTACCACAGTACCAATTACGCGGGCCAGTTGCATGTAAGGAATTTCTGCTTAAAACCTAATCTGCCGTTACATCAACGGTGTCAATCACGCCAACGATCGCAGCATCAACTGGAACATCTTTCATTCCTTGTGCCAGGCGGGCACTCGATCCGGCGACCACCAATACGCGTTCATGAAAACCGGCGCCGACGGTGTCAACAGCAACGACGTAACCAGTTGTATCGCTGCCATCAACATTGATCGGCCGCACAATCAGTAATTTCTTTCCCAACAACCGTTCGTCTTTTTGAGTGGAAACAACGGTGCCAAGAATGCGAGCGATGATCATATCAATCGCGAGTGAGCCCGACCGGAAGGGTTTCGTCAACACTGCCATGTGGACGAGGAATGACGTGTACACTCACGAGTTCGCCTACGCGCCGAGCTGCAGCCGCGCCTGCGTCCGTCGCGGCTTTGACGGCTGCTACATCCCCACGGACAATTGCGGTAACAAATCCGGCCCCGATTTTTTCGTAACCGATGAGTGTGACATTTGCCGCTTTAACCATTGCGTCGGCCGCTTCAATCATGGCGACCAGACCTTTCGTTTCAACCATTCCGAGTGCTTCTTGCATTCTGGAGATGCTCCTGTGTTGTGAATCGTAAATCTACGAGCGCGGTGCAGGGCTAACAGCGAAATAGGAAATTCAAAGTGGAAACTCTAACTTTAACGCCGCAGTCAGTCAATCAACTGTTGGCTACTGCCTGACTCAATAAGTCCACCAGCTCTTCTCTGGTTAACAAAATTTTGCTGCCGCCGTTCGTGAATTCGTGATTGTAGCGAGGCCGATCCCCACTCGGACACGCTAGCTGCGTCTCATGCAGATAACCACACGCCTGGCAGCGTGCACTTTCGCCAAGGTAACCCGCCTGCTCCCGCACGTTGATAAGTTTCTCGATAGCATCAGCCGGTAAATTTTGAGAGCCCCCGAGGATACGAGCGAGGATCGCAATACGCGCAGTATGTTCGAGAGTTTCAAGTCGATCCCACGCCTGCCAAAGATCGCCGCCATAAGCGACTGCTCCGTGATTCGCCATCAGCAATGCGTTGTGGTGCTTGACAAGCGGACGCATAGCTTCCGTGAGCTCATCAGTTGAAGGAGTTCCATAGGAAGCAAGTGGCACACAACCCAGAGTCAGAATAACTTCAGAAAGAATCGGTTGATCGATCGCCAGGCCAGCGACGGCGAAAGCGGTGCCGTGTGGTGGATGCGCATGGCAAACAGCTTTCACGTCGGGGCGTTCATTGTAGATCAGCAGATGCATTGCAAGTTCACTTGAAGCTCGTTTATCAGTAAGCGGCTTGCCTTTCATGTCGGTAACCGCGCAGGCATCTTCAGTCAGACGGCCCTTGCAGGTCATAGTAGGCGTTGCGAGTACGTGATCGTCGTCAAGTTGCACACTGATGTTTCCGTCCGACGCAACAACGTAGCCCCGCTCGTACATCAAGTGTCCAATGCGAACTATCTCGCGTCTGGCTGTTTGCTCGTCCATAAAGATTGAAACTGCGTCACGTCTATATCACAACTGCTGTTCATTCCTGTCCGTCATCGTAGATCGTGCAGCCTGTGCCTGAGTACGCATCAGGTTGTTTGTTGCAGGCCGGGCGAGAAAATAGGATAACGATTCCAGCGACGTTGTCAGATCCACAGTCTTCACTTTCACACCCTTACGTGCAGTCAGGGATGCGGGTGCAAAGTTCAATACAGCTTTGACACCCGCGGACATGATTTGATTCAACACTTTCTGCGCCGCTTTTGCGGGAACAGCGATGACTATCACATCGATCCCGTGTTCGCGGACCGCATCCGCCAGCTGGTTTACGTCATACACCAGAATTTTTTGCTCGCCAATCCGGCGTCCAATCTTGCGCCGATCATCATCAAACAGCGCAACGACCGTGAAATTGGATCTAACGAATCCATTGTAATTTGCAAGGGCGGTTCCTAACCTTCCGGCCCCCGCAATGCCGACACGATGTGGGTTATCAAGCCCAAGTATCTTCGTAATATGCTCGCGCAAATCGTCGACATAGTACCCAACACCGCGCACGCCAAACTCTCCGAAGTAGCCGAGATCTTTCCGAATTTGAGCAGAGTTCAGATTAAATTGCTGTGCTAACGCCTGGGACGAAATGGTCCTGATTCCGGCGCTGTCAAGAATGTTCAGACAACGCAAATAAATACTAAGGCGGGCTGTTGTAAGCTCTGATATTTTGTCGGACTTCATTTCTGAGGGACCTGTCGCATCCAAGTATAGCGCTGGACATTGGAATTGCGAATTTTGAATTGGTACCAGCTAACTGTTGCGGGGCATTCTCACGCCACCGATGCAATTGGATCTCCAATTCTCACCGTGGTATTAAGCCCGGGAGAATGAGCGAAGTTTGCACTGCCAGTATTCTCTATGAACTGATCAGCACCCCGGAAGATTCAGATATTGCCGAACGAAAATCCATCTCTTACAATCCAGGCGCTTCGTGTGTTTTAATCCCACACCATGATCGCGCATCTGAGCGGCACCCTGCTTTCAAAACAGGCCACTTCCGTAATCGTTGACGTAGGCGGTGTCGGCTATGAAGTTACCATCCCGCTGTCGACATTTTATGATCTCGCCGATGCCGGCTCACCCGTTCAACTGCGCATTTACACCCACGTTCGCGAAGACACTTTGCAACTCTTTGGCTTTCGCACAGCTCGCGAACGAGAGTTGTTTCTGCGATTGATTTCTGTCAGCGGTGTCGGTCCAAAACTCGGGATAACTCTCTTGTCGGGCATGAGCGCCGATGAGATGATTGCCTCGATTCGAACAAACAATCTCGCGCGCTTGACGTTGATACCAGGAATCGGAAGGAAGACTGCTGAAAGACTCGTAGTTGAGTTACGCGAGAAGGTGGCGGCGTTATCATCGGCAGAATTGGAAATGGAATTCGGTGCACCAACTGCTCCGCGGACCGACCGAACTGAAGATGATGTGCGCTCTGACGCTTTATCGGCTTTGCTTAATCTCGGCTACCAGAGATCTTCTGCTGAGAAGGCGATCGACGGAGCAATCTCCGAAGGCGGCGATATCACCGTTGAAGCCGTCTTACGTCGCAGTCTGAAGAAGCTTGCAAGAGTTTAGTTATGCCAACGGAGCCAGCACGAGTGAAAGACAGCTTGCCCAACGACGATGAGCGGCAGTTTGAACTTACGTTGCGGCCAACGCGTATCGATGAGTACATCGGGCAACGTCACGTCAAAGAAAACTTGCGCGTTTATATGAAAGCGGCTTTACAACGTCGTGAGGCGCTCGATCACGTGCTGCTTACCGGCCCTCCGGGTTTAGGCAAGACTACGCTCGCAAACATTATTGCCAATGAGATGGGCGCCGAGTTGCGTTCCACTGCCGGACCCGCAATCGAAAAGGCCGGCGACATTGCTGCCCTGCTAACGAACTTGCAGGAGGGCGACGTACTCTTCATTGACGAGATTCATCGCCTTCTTCCCGCGTTGGAAGAAAAGCTGTACCCAGCGATGGAAGATTATCAACTCGATCTGCTGATCGGTCAGGGCGCGGCAGCCCGGTCAATTAAACTAGAGTTGCCAAAGTTTACGTTGATTGGCGCAACGACTCGAGCGGGTTTGATAACGGCGCCTCTCAGGGGTCGATTCGGTATCGTTTTCCATCTTGATTTTTATCCACACGACGATCTGGAAATCATTTGTAAGCGTTCCGCTGACATTCTTGGCGTTGAAATCGATGAAGAAGGAGCTCGCGAAATCGCGCGACGTGCGCGTGGCACCCCGCGAATTGTAAACCGACTGCTGCGCCGCGTACGCGACTACGCCGAAGTCGATTACGACGGTAAGATAACGAAAGAGGTCGCGAGTGATGCGCTCGACCGAATGGAAGTCGATACCTACGGACTCGACGAAATGGATCGTAAACTCCTGCTTACGATTATTGAAAAATTTGGTGGTGGCCCGGTCGGCCTGGGAACGATTTCCGCATCCATTCACGAAGAAAAAGACTCAATTGAGGAAATTATTGAACCCTATTTAATTCAGATTGGCTTTTTGGATCGAACTCCCCGCGGGCGATTGGCAACGCCGCTTGCTTACGATCATTTCGGAATAAAACCAACGCACCCACTACGACCCGGTCTGTTTGATCCCCGCTGACGTAAATTCAAAACCCAACCAATAAGCTTCGAATCTCATGAAACGTTTTGTGTCATTGTCTCGGCATTCATTTGGCGTCAAGAATCGATTGCCGTGGGCGACAATGTTTTCGCACGCAATACATCAGTTTCATGAAAACGATCTCTTTACGTCGTCTGCCGCGATGAGTTACTTCGGGCTGATGGCATTGTTTCCATCGCTGCTGCTATTACTTGCGATAAGCAATCAGATTACTGCCGGCAGTCAGATGCTGGCCCACGCCGTCGATGTTTATCCGGGCTCCAGTAGATTCCTCCGTGAAACGATTCAATCTTTCTCCTCGCTTGGATGGGGTGCGCTGATAACTTGTTTTGTAGTTGTCTTGTGGGCCGGCTCCTGGGTGTTCTCAGTTATTGAGCGCGCGCTGAATCGGATTTGGGGTGCGACCTCACGAACGTTTTGGCATGGACGGGCGCTGACAATAGGCATGATTGCATTGGTGGGTCTACTGCTTGCCCTGTCGGTGCTGACCACATCGTTCCTCGTTGCGCTGCGCGAGATGACGAGCCGCTTATCGCCACGACAAATCGAGCGCTACACCTTATTAATTTCAGTTGGTAGCGCGTTCTGGCAAGTAGTCTTCGCCATCGTGAGTTATCTCATTACGGTTGCGCTATTCGTCCTCGTCTATCGTTTCATGCCGAGAGCAGAAGTAATGTTACGCGACACATTACCTGGGGCTTTCGTTGGCGGCGCGTTGTGGGAAGTGGCGAAATATACTTTCGCCTGGAGCCTTAACTATTTTCACTACGATCAGATCTATGGTTCCGTCGGCGCCGTGGTAGCAGTACTTACCTGGAGTTATGTTTCCAGTCTGATACTCTTATTTGGCGCACAGCTCTCCGCCGTGTTTCATTGGGAACATCCGTCGTAATGAGGTTTTTTCGTCGTAATATCTCCGTCGCGTTGCACCGTGTCGGCACACTTGCCGAGTAGTCATGCGCATTTCAGAATTTGATTACCATCTTCCGGAAGAACTAATCGCACAAAAGCCCCTGCCGAATCGTGATGCATCCAGGATGCTGGTCGTTGATCGTAAATCCAAAACCTGGGTGGACTCGCACTTCTCAAAGTTCCCTAATTACCTCCACACTTCAGACGTCGTTGCCCTAAACAATACTCGCGTGGTACCTGCACGGCTGCTTGGAAATCGTGCCGGAACAGGAGGACGCGTCGAAATATTGCTTGTTCGGAACATTCAAGGGCAATTGTGGGAATGTCTTGTTCGCCCCGGAAATCGTCTCAAAGCTGGATCAATTGTGGTGTTTGGGAACGGCCGCCTCTCAGCACGCATCCTGGACCAACCCGGACAGGAATTACGCCATGCGGAGTTTCAACATACCGAACCTTTCGAGCGTCTCCTGAATGAACTTGGATCCACGCCATTGCCCCCATACATCAAGCGCAACTCGTTTGAAGACGCCGCGGATCGTGAGCGATATCAGACCATCTACTCTCACTCGAGCGGCGCCATCGCGGCTCCCACTGCGGGACTTCACTTCAGCCCTGAAATAATGTCGCGAATGCGAGAGATTGCAAGCGTAAGTGAAATCACCCTACATGTCGGATATGGGACTTTCGAGCCCGTACGCGTCGACGAAGTGGAGAACCACTCGGTAAGTGCAGAGAAGTTTGAGATCACCGACTTAGCGGCACGTCTGATTAATGAGGCCAAGCAGAATGGCAGACGGATTGTAGCTGTAGGGACTACTACTGTGCGCGCGCTTGAATCTAGCGGGGCGCAATCGGGAAGTGTCGCATCCGGCGAGGGCTGGGCCTCAGTGACCATCATCCCTGGATATCACTTCAAAATTGTCGATGCTTTGCTGACGAACTTCCACCTTCCACGCTCATCTCTACTCCTGCTTGTGAGCGCCTTCGCCGGGCGTGATCTCATTCTCGCCGCCTATGAGCACGCAGTCAGACAACAATATCGTTTTTACAGTTACGGCGATTGCATGTTAATACTCTAGCCAGCATAAAAAACTCAGTGATAGACTGAGCCTGTTATTTTTTGACTATGGCTGTGCTCAAGAAAATTCGTTCGCGCTGGTGGTCGCCATCAGATGAGAATTACCAACCGACGGAAAAGCAAGCGACTGCCACTCCGGCGTGGGGCTTAAGGTATGACGTTCGTCCGCTCACAATTTCACAACTGGATGAATGTTGGCGACTGGATCAGCGTTGTTTCATCGATGGCGAAGCTTACAGCCGAGAAACCTTCGAATATTTGCTAACCGCGCCCGAGTCTGTTTCTTACAGAGCTGTTACTTCAGGGGGAATCATGGTCGGATTCGTGATCGGTCTGGTTGAACCGGATCACACCGGTCACATCACCACTGTGGGCGTCGCACCCGAACATCGACGACGCAGTCTCGCCAAGCGATTGATGGAACAGATTGAAGGAGGGTTTAGAAAACGGAATGTGAGACTGGTAAGATTGGAAGTGAGGGCACTCAACACGCCTGCACAGAAACTATATGAAAGCCTCAGCTACGCGATAACTCAACGCCTGCCCAAGTATTATTCAAACGGTGGCGATGGGCTCCTGATGGTGAAATCGCTCGATCAACTCTTCTAACTCTTCCTCAACTCAGTCAGTACCTGCTTCGCAACCGCCTTCAACGTATCAAAAACTCCTGCTCCGGTTGCGGCGACGGCTTCAATTACGGGTTCGCTCTTTCGCTGCAACTCGGCCGCTAAATCCTCAACTGGAATGATGTTGTCGAGGTCCCGCTTGTTCAATTGCAGCACGTAAGGGATTTTCATCAGGTCGTAGCCCTGCGACTGCAGATTGTCTTCAAGGTTGTAGAGCGACTCAATGTTTGCATCCATTCGTTCTTCCTGCGAATCGGCAACAAACACAACACCGTCAACACCTTTAAGGATCAGTTTACGAGAGGCGTCATAAAAGACTTGTCCAGGAACCGTGTAAAGATGAAAGCGCGTCTTGAACCCGCGGACGGTACCCAGCTCAAGTGGCATGAAATCGAAAAACAGTGTGCGATCGGTCTCGGTCGCAAGACTGATCAGCTTTCCGCGTGCCTGGGGAGCAGTGGAATCGAAGATATATTGAAGGTTGGTCGTCTTACCACAGAGTCCTGGGCCGTAGTAGACGATTTTGCAGTTTATTTCTCTGGAGGCGTAATTGATGAAAGTCATAACTGTTGCCGTCTAGCCAAAAAGGCTGTCGATGTCCTCATCCGTAATCTCGGCGAAGGGCGATTCCAAGTCGCTGTAATCACATTTGGTAATCTCGTCAAACATCACCACCAATTGCTGAGACACTTGCTTGCTACGCAGTTTTACCAACCCGAGGCTGGAGCGTTCGTCAAAGACTACAACCAGGAGAAGTCGGCCAATGACGGAGATGTGTATGCTTTCCCTCTCTCCTTCGTGAGATAGAGTGGGGAATTCCTTTTCGCCAATAAGTTGCGCCATGCCTCCCGTAGCGGCGACGTTTCCTGCTGCCAGTGAGGCAAGACTGGTTGTGTCAAGATTTCCCACTTCGCCCTGTGAAGCTATCTCCTGCCCATCTTTATCCACAAGAAAAACCACCTTAGCGGAAGCGTCGATGCGCAGGCGAGCCAAAAAAGCCTTGATTTGATGGTATTGTTGCTCTCGCAACAGGATTGGGGTATCAGCCATGGATGCGACTCTTCTTCGAAGGCCGGGGCGGGAAGTTTTTGTAATCGGAGGGTTGACCCGAATTCGCAGTGCGTTGACTGCAAAGCTTGAAATTTAAAGAGGTTCGTTATTGGTTCGAGGGCAACTTCTGACTCACACCCCTCGAAGGAAGTCCCGATTCGCACTTTAGCATAGCCAACAATGACCTTCAAGTGTTTTTACTTGTTGACACTCAGCAGGCGGACTACTGGACCAACGAAAGCCTCGACTGCCCGCAAATACCTTGTCCTCGTTGATTTACGAGTACAGCTATGCTAAGCTCCGCGCCATTCCGCGGTTGCTCCAAATGTCGGTGAGCAGCCTTTTGAGATTGGGCTTATGAGCAGCAGCGTGACCAAAGGCGTGCGACGATCTGCCTCCCGTTCCCCAACGAGACGCTCAGCGCCGAAGACCGTCAAGAAAGCCGTTAAGGCGAAAAAAACGAGTCGCCCGAAGGCTAAACGCGCTGCAGCGGTAAAACCGACAACGAAGAAGCCGGCAAAGCTTAAAGCGGTTAAGAAAGCAGTCGCAACGAAGGCTGCCAAAGCCAGGAAGCCCCCAGTCAAGGCCGTTGCGCGTAAAACGGCAGCCAAGCCGAAGAAAGTATCTGCCTCCAGAGTCAAAAAGACGCAGAAGCTTGCGGCCGTTCGAGCCGTTCGCCCAACTCCTGCCGCTCCGCCGCCGTCGAGACCACCGACTCAGGACGAGTCTGCAGCGTTGGCAGCATTTGAACGCGCTCACAAGGAATTTTCCCGAGGCCGCTTTGCTGAAGCCCGCAACCAGTTTCGAACTCTCCTCGATAAGTATTCACAAGTTTCCGAAGTTGCTGCTCGTGCGCGTACGTATTTGGCAATAGCTGAATCGCGACTTAGAACTGAGAGTATCTTGCCGCGAGACGCCGATTCACTCTATGATCGTGGTGTTATCGAGTTGAACCGTGGCGAGTATGTGGCCGCACAAGAAATGTTCGAGCGAGCTCTAAAACGCGAACCGGAGGCTGCCCATATTCATTACGGGCTTGCCGCCACTCGTGCACGCTTGGGATCGATCGACCTTGCGCTGCAGTCACTGCAAAGAGCTCTAGTCCTTCAGCCAAATCTTCGTGTCCGGGCGCAACACGATCACGATCTAAACCCCCTGCGCAACGATCCAGACTTCGACAGGCTCATCTCCAGCCAACCCTCCTGAACAACTTTCGGAGACTCAAAACTCCGCTAGGCGTTTGTGTTGAAACAGTTCATCTTTAAGGTATGATTCTTCAGCGCTGTTAATGTTGCGGGAGTTCTATTGCGCGAATCACTCGACAATACCGGTCTTAATTTGGTGGCTTTAGGCGGAGGCACTGGCCTATCAACGCTGCTTTCCGGCTTGAAACAACTCGTCGGCAAACGAAAAGACGGCCTGTGGATTAAGAACCTGTCTGGGATCGTAACCGTCTCTGATGACGGCGGCAGCTCTGGCAGGTTACGCGAAGAGTTGCAAATGCTGCCGCCGGGTGACATTCGCAATTGCATGATTGCGTTGTCTGAAGATTCAACATTGCTTTCGCGTCTTTTTCGCTACAGGTTTCGCGGTAAAGGTGAATTGGGCGGCCACAGCTTTGGAAATCTCTTTCTTGCGGCGCTGACAGAGGTTACGGGAGATTTTACAGAGGCTATTCGTCTCTCGTCAGAAGTGCTCGCGAGCAAGGGACACATCTACCCGGCAACCCTGAGCGACGTCAGGCTGGTGGCGGAACTGGAAGACGGTACGATCGTAAAGGGTGAAACTCATATCTCAGCGTCTCGGGCGCCCATTAAACGACTTCGACTCGAACCGGAACAGTGTCTCCCGCTGCCTGAAGTACTGAAGGCCATTCGCGCAGCCGACGTCATTACAGTTGGTCCGGGCTCTCTTTACACCAGCATTCTTCCTAATCTGCTGGTGTTTCAAGTTGCGCGTGCAATCGGTGAAAGCCACGCAACGAAAATTTTCATCAACAATCTGATGACGCAACCTGGGGAAACCAGTGGTTATTCCGCTCGTCGACATTTGGAAACAGTCAAGGAGTACGCGCCTGAGATCCACTTTGATTTTGTGATTATCAATAACCGGCGAATCAGCGATGATCAAGCGGCGCGTTATGCCGCTGAAGATGCTTTCCAGATTGGCATTGATGACGATCCGATTGACCCCGCGTTGGATCAATCAACTGAAATTATGTTGGCGGACCTTATCGATGAAGGCGAAAAGGTGCGTCACAGTCCTCAACGACTGGCGCAGGTTGTGATGGCCTGCAGACAAAAGGCGTGCGCGCGTAGCACAGTTTCGGTATAGACCGGAGGTAGCTGCTTCTGAATTCCGCTGCAATAAAAAAAATCAAAGTACTTATCCTGGCTGCCGGCCTTGGAACCAGAATGAATTCGAATCGGGCAAAAGTGTTGCACGAATTGTCGGGACTGCCTCTTATCGCACATGTCTGTCGCGCTGCGAATTCCCTTGAGCCAGAGAAAATATTCGTCGTGGTCGGGCATCAAGCTTCGGAAGTGGAGCAAGTAGTAACGAAGGAACTAGGATCTCGCGCTGCTTTCGTGGTGCAGAAAACCCAGCGTGGAACCGGTGATGCGGTTGAGGCAGCGCGGAATGTGCTTGAGAGTGACAGTGCGACTCTCTTAATCCTCTCAGGAGATGTTCCGATGATTCGTCCTGAAACGTTAGAGAAGTTTGTGGAACATCATTTGAATTCCACGGCGGCTGGTTCGCTCTTGAGCGTCTATCTGGAAAATCCGACGGGATACGGTCGAGTGATTCGTAATGCCAATGAAGAGTTCCTGCGAATTGTCGAGCAGAAGGACGCCTCTGAAGAAGAGCGTCAAATAAAAGAGATCAACGCCGGCATCTATTGCTTCGACACAATCAAACTCTATGCCGCGCTGCGACAGGTAGAACCAACGAATCAACAAGATGAATACTATTTAACTGATGTACCGCAACTTCTGCTGCAGGAAGGTCACACAGTAACGGTTTATCTGCACAACGATCCACGCGAAGTTTCTGGTATCAACACCCGCGCGGAGCTCGCCGAATTTGAGAACCTGATGAGGCGAAAAGCCATCCGTTTATTAATGATCGAAGGCGGCGTGACTTTCATCGACCCATCGCACACCTATATCAGCACCGAAGCAATGATAGGGCGCGACTGCGTCATTTATCCCAACGTTTCCATTGAAGGTAAATCGGTCGTCGGTGAAGGTTGTGTAATTCGTTCGGGAGTCAGGATTACAAATTCACGATTGGGTGATGCTGTAAACGTCAAGGACCACTCAGTTGTTATCGATTCAGATATTGGATCGCATTGTTCCGTTGGGCCCTTTGCACATCTCAGGATGAATGCGCGTCTTGAGGAGGACGCGGCTATTGGGAATTTCGTCGAAGTGAAGAAGTCTCGAATTGGACGTCGGAGCAAGGCAATGCATCTGAGTTATCTGGGCGACGCTACCATTGGAGAGCAAACAAATATTGGCGCAGGCACTGTCACATGCAACTTCGATGGACAAAGGAAAAACGAAACGATCATCGAAGACAACGTGAAAATTGAGTCTGCTCTGGAAGAGTTCCACCCACGGATTGGTCCGTTTACTGTCGATCAGAATTGCGTTCGAATTCTTAAAATCGTCGACCTGCATTTCTCGCGCGAACCGGAGAATGGGCCGGCGCCGCGGGAATGG
>JBHEMC010000010.1:34458-70980 GCA_046262775.1 Pyrinomonadaceae bacterium
GCACGACGTGCTCGCCAACCCCGTGATCGAGGAGTACCGCGTCGAGATCCTCGATTAGTTCGATTGAATCTATAATGTAGTATGTGTGGAATCGTCGGCTACGTGGGTAACAAACAGGTCGTTCCATTAATCATTGATGGGCTGCGTAAGCTCGAATACCGCGGGTACGACTCAGCCGGGATTGCTGTAGTAACCGAAGGACATGAGCTTGAAATCCGCAGGGCCGAAGGAAAACTACGTAACCTTGAAGAGGCGATTCGACTTAGCCCCCTCGACGGAACTTACGGTATCGGTCATACGCGCTGGGCCACTCATGGTCGACCGACTGAAGAAAACGCGCATCCTCACCGCGATTGCACAGGACGTGTTGTTGTTGTCCACAACGGCATTATCGAAAACTATTTGCAACTTAAAGAGCGTCTTCGCCATACGGACCATCGGTTCGTCACAGAAACAGACACAGAGATCATCGCCCACTTGATTGAGGAGCATCTGCGCAAGCAAGAGAGTTTTGAACAGGCCGTGCGGGCGTCTATGCAGGAACTTCGAGGGATTTTTGCACTCGCTATCATCAATGCTGATGAACCGGATACGATTATCGCTGTGCGTCAGGGACCGCCGGTTGTGATTGGTCTCGGCGATCGAGAATTCTTTGTGGCCTCCGATATTCCTCCCATCCTCCAACACACGCGCGACGTTTTCTTCCTCGGAGATGGTGAAATGGCGATCATCACTCGAGAGGCAGTGCGCGTGACTGACTTTGAAGGAAACGCCATTCAGCCATCGATCCAACGTATTACCTGGGATCCAATAATGGCGGAAAAGGGTGGCTTCAAACATTTCATGCTCAAGGAGATTTATGAGCAGCCCCGGTCAGTTCGTGAAACAGTGCAAGGACGTGTGTCGCTTGACACCGGTCAAGTTTTTCTTGACGAGATGAAGAACATCAGCGAGGCAGACTTCAAACGATTTACGTCAATCAAGATCGCCGCGTGTGGGACTTCGTGGCATGCGGGACTCGCCGGAAAGTACATGGTCGAACAACTTGCGCGCATTCCTGTGGACGTGGATTACGCATCTGAGTTTCGCTATCGGGATCCTGTGCTCGACGAGAACACGCTTTTGCTTGTCATCTCACAGTCTGGTGAAACCGCTGACACGATCGCGGCTTTGCGCGAAGCTCAGGAGGCGGGCGTAAAAGTCCTCGCTATTTGTAACGTGCAGGGTTCGATGATCATGCGCGAAGCTGATGGCGCAATTCTGACCCATGCCGGTCCCGAAATAGGCGTCGCGTCTACTAAGGCTTTTACCTGTCAGATGGTCGCACTCTACCTGCTCGGACTTTACCTGGGTCAACTCCGTGGCCATTTGTCGCACGAGACTTCGATGCATCACGCGCAACAACTCGCGGAATTACCGGTGAAGCTCGAGCATCTGCTGAACGATGCGGATTATATTGAAGAATTGGCGCGCGAGTTTTTCCGTGTGACGGACTTTCTTTATCTGGGTAGGGGCATTAATTTTCCTGTAGCACTTGAAGGTGCACTCAAATTAAAAGAGATTTCCTACATTCACGCGGAAGGTTACCCCGCTGGCGAGATGAAGCATGGCCCAAACGCCTTAATTGATGAGCGTCTGCCGGTGCTCTTCGTTAACACGCGCGAAGACGGGAACCGCGCGTCGGAGTTGCGATACGAAAAAACCCACTCAAACATCGTTGAGGTCAAAGCGCGGGAAGGAATAGTAATTTCCGTTCTAACTGAAGGTGACACGATGTCGTCTGTTGTCTCCGATCACGTGGTTGAGATTCCCGCCGTCAGCGATTTGCTCTCGCCCATTCTTTCGATAATCCCGCTGCAACTGTTGGCGTATCACATTGCGGTCCGTCGCGGTTGCGATGTCGATCAGCCACGTAACCTGGCAAAGTCAGTTACAGTCGAGTGAACTCCCGAATCAATTCCTTCAACTCAAGTGCATTTTTGGGAGCGTGCCCACCGATGTCGTTGTTGAAATACATGTAGATTCCACCCGAATGGTTTTTCCACTCCTTTACGCGTTTCGCCCAGACCCTCAAAGCCTCAGTTGAATATGAACCTGCATACTTCGCTTCGCCCGGACCATGGAATCGTACGTAGGTAAAGTCCGCCGTTACTTCGAGTGGCGTCTGCTGACCGGCAAGATCGTGAATACAAAAGGCGGCGTTGTGTTGTCTTAGAAGCTCATACAAATCGTTGACAAGCCAGCTGGCATCTCTGAACTCGAATGCATAGCGGTGGCCGTTGGGAAGTGATCTAAGGAACTCATCCAATCGTTGCAGGTTCAATTTCCAATGTGGTGGGAGCTGAAACAGTATTGGTCCAAGCTTTTCCTGCAGCCGTTCAGCACCGAGAAAGAACTTGTCTGTCGACGACTCTGGATCTTTCAGCTTTTTCATGTGCGTGATGAAGCGACTGCCTTTCACGGCGAAAACAAAACCGCGTGGAGTTGAGTCATGCCAATTATCGAAAGCTGTTAGTCGCGGAAGATGGTAAAACGAATTATTCAGTTCGACGGTGTTGAAGTGGTGAGCGTAAAACTCCAACATTTGATTGGGGCGAAACTTTTCAGGGTAGAAGAGTCCAAGCCAGTGTTTGTAATGCCATCCGGAAGTACCAATGAAAACCTTGCCACCCATGACAGTCGCGCACTGTAGCGTATCACCCCTAAAAGCGACAGGATCTCGTGCGACCTGGACTGCGCGACCCTGGCCCTCCGGGACGTATTCGCTTTGCATCACCGCCTCTATAACAACAGCGTTACAGATAAACGCAAAAGGCCCGCACGCGCAGAGACCGCAGCGGGCAACTCATGTTTCAGATTGTTGATGCTCCCTTTCGAGGAGCTTGCGTTTGCGATCCAGGCCCCAACGATATCCACCAAGCGTTTCATCCTCCCGCACAACGCGGTGACAGGGGATGACCAACGCAACCGGATTCGTGGCGCACGCCCGACCTACAGCGCGAACGGCTGCGGGGTTACCAAGAGCTTTTGCGACCTTTCCATAGGAAACCGTTTGGCCGTAGGGGATCGTTTGCAACTCCTGCCACACCTGTCGTTGGAATGCAGTGGCGCGAATATCAAGCGCAAGCTCGGTGTGCGGCTCGGTATTTTGTAAGTGAGTGAACACCTTTTTTACCGTGTCACCGAGTTTCGCATCGGAACGTGAAATTTTTGCGGCGGGAAATTCCAGGCGCAACTCGTGTTCCAGTTCTATGTCCGTGTCGCCCATCTTCACTGCACAAACTCCACGTTCCGTTACAGCCACTAACAAGCGTCCGAGTGGAGAGTCGGTGATGGTGTAGTTGATGTTGGCGCCACGACCACCACGTCCATAAGTGGCGGGTGTCATTCCGAGTTCTGCGGTTGCGGTTTCATACAAACGACTGCTCGAGTTGAACCCGGAGTCGTAAAGCGCATTAGTGACCGAGCTACCCGCGCGCACGTGAGACTTGAAATCTCTGAAACGTTTCGCCGCCGCGTATTCACGCGGGCTGATGCCCATTACATTTTTGAATGTGCGCTGGAGGTGGAAAGGGCTTATCTCAAATCTCGTTGCGAGATCCGATAACCGAACTCCCTCTGCTTCAGTTGACTCGAGGTACCGGCAAACGTTCTGAACGATCGAGACACGAGCATCCACGAGTTCGGCATTTTTGGGCTGACAGCGCAAACACGCGCGAAAGCCGGCTTGTTCGGCAGCTTCCGGGATAGGGAAAAATGAGACTCGGTCCCGGTGTGGACGTCGCGAAGGACAAGACGGTCGACAGTAAATTCCCGTTGAACTGACGGCGAAGACAAACTGTCCATCGAACCGAGCGTCTTTTTGTAACACCGCTTGCCACAACTGATTCTCGGATGAGTTCGTTGCCATTCTTAGCTTAAGTGCACCGTCCATTTTATGTCCTCCATTATTCGCGATTTTCCTGCGTACGGTAAAGGAGGTTTGCGGGTGAATCTATCGACTTCTTGCGACCAAAGTTATTTGTAAAAAGAACGCCCCAAGTTCCGCCGTGGCTCGCCACGATTGTAAGTACTCAAAAATATTTTTTCGGTCGCGCGTCTTCGATAAATTTGATGTAGCGCCCGCGGAAAAGTAACAAACGTGAAATCACCACGTCACAAGGCCGTGGCCTCTTTACGTGCGGCCATAACATTTTGCATTCGAACAATCGTATGGTTAAATCCAGTTCTGTAATCCAATGCATCACGCTAACACGCTCGACCTCACGCGGTCAGCTCTGATTATTGTCGACATGCAGGAGGCTTTCCGGTCGAAGATTGAAAACTTCGACAAGATTGCCACACGCATCTCTGTGATGGTTCGAGGTGCCCAACTGCTCGCAGTTCCGGTTCTCGCGACCGAACAGTATCCAAAGGGCCTGGGACATACAGCCGCTGAAATTTCTGACGTGCTTCCCTCTTCTACACAGATGGTCGAGAAGACGGCATTCAGTTCCTGCGGTGCTGACGCTTTTATGGCACAACTCCAATCAACGAATGCACGCCAGCTTCTGGTTGCCGGGATCGAAGCGCACATTTGCGTGAATCAAACTGTTCACGACCTGCTCGCGAGTGGTTATCAAGTGCACGTTCTCACTGATTGCATCAGTTCCCGCAAGAAGATGGACAGGAAAGCTGCTTTCGCAAAGATGCAATTGAGCGGTGCAGTACCTTCTTCAGTTGAAATGGCGTTGTTCGAACTGATGCGCGACGCCAGACACGAACAGTTCAGGGAAATTCAAAGGCTAATCAAGTAGTGACTTCAGATCTTCTTTCGCAACTTAACGAACAGCAACGTGAAGCCGCCATCGCGACCGAAGGTCCGTTGCTGATTCTGGCCGGCGCCGGTTCCGGGAAGACACGTGTTATTACGCATCGCATTGCGTACTTGATTGCTGAACAAAGCGTCGCACCGTGGAACATCCTTGCCGTTACGTTCACCAATAAAGCAGCCGAAGAAATGCGACTGCGCGTACAGAAACTCTTGCGAGGTCAGGAATTATCAAGCGCACCCGTTGTCTCGACATTCCATAGCCTCTGCGTACGAATTCTGCGCCAGGATATTGAAAAGTTAAACGACGCCTACACGCGCACTTTTACTATCTACGATCAGGACGACTCGCTCCGGCTAATCAAACTGATTATCAAAGACCTCGGATTCGACGAAAAATATCTCGGCCAGCGCGCGACACAAGCGGCAATCAGCTCCGCCAAAAATCGTGGCGACGATCCTAAGGCTTTTGCTGCGAAAGCAGAATACATGGACGAGCGACGAGTCGCGATGGCACGAGTTTTCGAAATTTACGAGCAACGACTGCACGCCAACAACGCTTTGGATTTCGACGATCTGCTGATCAAAGCTGTGCGGCTGTTACGGGACGTGGCTGCGGTCAGAGAAAAGTACAACAATCGCTTTCGTTATATCCTGGTTGACGAATATCAGGACACGAACTCGCTTCAGTTTGCACTGATAAGTCTGCTAACTGAGAAACAACAGAACATCTGCGTCGTCGGCGACGAGGATCAATCGATTTACAAGTGGCGTGGCGCCGACATCACAAACATACTAAATTTTGAAAAGCACTTTCCGCAGACCAAGACTATTCGGCTCGAGCAGAATTATAGGTCCACTCAGACGATTCTCGACGTCGCAGGCGCAGTAGTGAAGCGCAATATCGAACGCAAGGGCAAGAATCTATGGACATCAAATCCGCGTGGCGAAAAGGTGCGCTACTATCAGGCTTACGATGCGGAAGCGGAAGCGAGATTTATAGCCGGCAAGATCCTCGAACACCGCAAAGAACAATTCGACATGCGCGCGGCAGTGCTTTACCGGACAAATTCGCAGTCGCGTGTTTTTGAGGAGGCAATGCGACGAGCCGGTCTCGCTTACAACATTGTCGGTGGCTTCTCTTTTTATGAACGGATGGAAGTGCGCGACATAATCGCGTATCTGAAGTTGTCTCTAAACCCAAATGATTCCATTGCTCTCGGCCGAGTGATCAATAGCCCACCGCGTGGCATTGGCAAACAAACATTGGATGAACTAGAACGGCGCGCGCGCGAATCAGGACTGTCGCTGTGGGAAACTGTTAGCCGTGTGACAGAAAAGCCAGACGGTCTGAGCCTGCGAGCTATATCAGCACTCAGAAACTTTCGCAGCGCAATCGATCGACTCGCAACGATGGCCCAGCCTGATACCGACTCTGAGTCGCCCGTGTCCGAGATCGTTCGAGCAGCAATTCAGGACACTGGCTACGAGGGCGCATTGCGTGGTGAAAAGACTGATGAAGCAGAGGCTCGTCTCGAAAACTTACAGGAGTTGGTGAACGCCGCAGTTGATTACGACGAACAGGGAGTAGAAGGTCTGCGAGAGTTCATCGACCATTCGGCGCTCGTCTCCGATCAGGATCAGTACAAGCGAGACGCAGCTGTCACGTTGATGACTGCGCACTCAGCGAAAGGACTTGAGTTCCCTATCGTATTCATAGTGGGTCTTGAAGACGGTTTGTTTCCGCATTCCCGCTCAGCCGCGGATCCAGCGGAGCTCGAAGAGGAGAGGCGACTTTGTTATGTGGCGATGACGCGAGCCGAAAATTATCTTTACGTTACACATGCGATGAAGCGTCGTGTTTATGGAGAAGAACTCGCATCCGAGCCGTCGCAGTTTTTGAACGAGATGCCGCTCGAACTTCTGGAGGATCTATCGTTGGGCAAATCTTGGCTGTCGTTTGCCCGAGGCTCGTCGACAATTGACTACGAGCACGGCGAATACCGGAAAGATCGACAACCCTACACCGGCAAGACCTACAACACCGTAGATTCGATTGCCGATTTTTTTAAACAAAGAAAAGAACAGCTGGGCCAAACCTCAGGCGGCGCAACTCAATGGTCCAGAGAGTTCAAGCTGAAGCCAAAACAAGAGCAACCAAAGCTAACCGGGTCCGAGGGAGACTTCGCGCCAGGCTCCTATGTGAAGCATACGAAGTATGGGCGCGGACTCGTGCTGAGGCGTGAAGGCGCGGGTGAGGCAACGAAGTTGACCGTCAGCTTCCCGGGTTACGGTCAGAAGAAGCTGGTGCAAAAATACGCGGGCCTCGAAAAAGCCTAAGCCACAAAGACAAACGCAGATCAGAAATTGCCATGTTTCTGATCTGCGCGTTTACCGTGCAAGCGGCGGCGCAGCTTAGGACCCGGCCAGTTCGGCGGCGACGTCGTTGGCGCCGAATACCTTCCGTAGAACTTCCAGCATCGCCCTCGAGTCAACCGAAATTGCGCGGTTCACTGATTCGTCGTAAATGAAATTTCCAACCAGCGACTGAATGTTGCCGTCGAAAATCAGCCCAACTAATTCACCCTTTTGATTGATTGTTGGTGACCCGGAATTGCCGCCGATGATGTCGTTCGTCGATACAAAATTGAACGGCGTATTCAAGTTTAAAGCGGTTTTCTTTTCCATCCAACGGGGTGGCAAGTTATAGGGAAACTCATATTTGAACTTCGCCGCGCGTTCATAGAGTCCGCCGAGAGTGGTAAACGGCGTAATTTTTTTTCCGTCTTCGATATAACCCTTTACGGACCCGTAAGAGAGACGGAGCGTGAATGTCGCATCGGGATAGAGTTTCGTACCTTCTGTCTCGAAGCGCGCCCGCGCGATCTTGCTGTAGTTCGCCCGCTCAACACCAGTCACTTCACTTTCGTAACGCTGGCGCAGGTCGCGTGCCTTCGGATCAATCAACCGAGCCAGCACGATCATCGGATCAGTTGAAGTTTCGATCGCCTGACGACCACCTGCCGCTATCTGTTTTCTATATGCGACATCCTTCAACTTGCTGCCGTCAATCAGTTCAGCCGCGCGTGCTTCGGGGCTCTTTCCAGCGAGCACCTGTTTTACCAATGGGTTGTCCGCACCCAATAGTTCAACCATGAAACCTAGCGAGTCTGTCAGCTTGAGCTTTTCGAAATCGTCGTGAATCGGCGCGGGCGAATAAAGCGCCAGCTCGAGCGAAGCGCGTCGAGCATCGGTATATTCAGGTAGGCGTTCCGCATTCGGCTTCTCATTTTCAGCTGCCAACCTGACCAGCGCGCGCGCAATCCCGAAGATTGTCGCATTGAAGCCACCGGCGAGATCAAAAATTCGACGTTCACGAGCATACGAAGCGAGCGACTGGTGTGCTTTTGCAATCGCATCCCACGCGTCGCCATACATCTTCTCCCGGTCTGGATTTGCTGCTATGGATTTCCGCAGTGCGTTTTCTTCAGCTTGTTTGCGTGCTATCAGAGATTTGT
Organism: Pyrinomonadaceae bacterium; assembly: GCA_046262775.1. Taxonomy (GTDB): domain Bacteria; phylum Acidobacteriota; class Blastocatellia; order Pyrinomonadales; family Pyrinomonadaceae; genus PSRF01. Next base: position 42,787 of record JBHEMC010000010.1, read on the forward strand.
CTTTCAAGCCGGCGAGTTGACCGCGATAGACTTTCAAGCTGTTCTGCACACTGTTGAGTTCATTCTGGGCACGTCGCGTTTGCTCCTCGCCGAGTGCCATATATCTCTTCAACATGGCTTCGCGTCGTTCCAACAGTATCAGGATGATGGGAATACTCGTGTCGCGGAGTTCCTCTAAATGTGCAACAGTGTTAAGCCGCGATGTCGATCCAGGATTACCTGTGACAAAAACCAAATCGCCTTCTTTCGCACCATTGGTGGACCACTTGAAATAACTTTGCGGCGTAACAGGTTGGTCGTTCTCGTAAACACGAACCAGCGCCATGTCGATGTTGAAGCGCGGAAAGTTGAAGTTGTCAGGATCGCCGCCGAAGAATGCCGCTTGAAATTCAGGAACAAAGACCAACCGTACGTCTGTATATTTTTTGTAGCGATAAAGATTGTATTGTCCACCCTGGTAAAGCGTCACGACGTCTGAACGAAGACCCGTCGCCTTTGTCGATTCACCCTCGATCGCAGAAATCTCGGCACGTCGTGCTCCGAAGGCATCGGCGTCAGACATGCCGGCTTTGACGGCGCCGTTGACGCGATTGGTCACGTCTTCGATACTCATCAGCATGTTCAACTCGAGACTCGGCGCTTTGATTTCCTCAGCGCGCGTGCGGGCGAGAAAGCCTTCTTTGGCTAAATCTTTTTCAGGTGTGCTGACGTCGTTAACGATGTCTTCAACGATATGATAGTTCGTTAGTACCAAGCCGGTCGGTGAAACAAACGAGCCTGAGCCACCATTGTTAAAACGCACCGACGCGAGCTGGACCTTTTTCAACCATTCGTCCGTTACATCAAACCCATACTTCTTTTTTATCTCGGCCCGGGGAACGTTATTGAAAGTCCACATGCCTTCGTCAGCGAAAGCTGTTAAGGGCACGACTTGCAGACTAAACAGCGCCAGTGTCAGCGCACACACAAGTTTTCTCAATCGCATTTGTTTCCTCAATTAATCAGATTGCGGGAGAAGGTTTTTAGAGCGTCGTTCTATTCAATTGGATGCCAAACGCCGGCAAACGTAAACCGTAGCGCGGTGAATAGTCAAACGTGCTGGAGCAGAGTTAAGAAGTTGAAAATAAAATTTTGCGGACCTTAGCCGCCTCTATTGATTTACCCGTTGAGGAGGACGCGGTTGTGAGTCGCCGGTCTTTCCCGCGCTTGCGGTCGTTTCACTTCCGCATTGGCGGCAAACGTATTTGTCGTTGGTTCTGACAGCTGGCGCTAGCCACAAACAGCCGCACGATTGGCACAAGATTGTTGAACCCAGAAGCCATTCGTTGTGTCGAATGTCGTTTTCTATTCTCATAAGATCCCCCTGTCGTGCAGCGTTTACGACCTTTTACCCTTAAAACACGGCATTTGTTTCGCCAAAATGTGCTCAGTTCGTGGCGGCGCAGTTGACGAGGCAATTGTGGAGTCTGACAATCACTAATGTGACACGATCGACGGTTTCAGTCCCCCGCAACTCCCGCTTGAGCCATTTCGCCAAGTGTTTGCTCGAGGAATGGCAACGCATCGGAATACCCAACTCGGCTCAACCTGTTGTTGCGGGCGTCTCAGGTGGTGCTGACTCGATGGCGCTTCTCCTCGCCGTTCATGAGCTGATTAGCCGCGGCAGATTGGAGATCAAACCCGTTGTCGCGCACTTTGATCATGGATTGCGGAAAACAAGCAAGGACGAGGGTGCGTGGGTAAAGTCTGAAGCGAAACGATTAGGCTTTCCCGCAGTTGTTGGTCGAAAAAAACTTCAAAGCCATGGCCGGAACCTGGAGCAGGCCGCACGCGACGCCCGCTACTCATTTCTCGAACGGACGGCGACGCGCTTCGGTGCACATTATGTTCTGACGGCGCATACGATGGACGATCAAGCGGAGACCGTTCTTTTGCGGTTGATGCGGGGCAGCTCCAGTTCGGGCCTTGCCGGCATGGAGTCAACGCGCCGTCTGAGTCAGCATTCGCAAGTTTATTTGGCTCGGCCGCTGTTGTGGGCGCGTCGAAAAGAGACCGAAGAATACTGTCAGGCGCAGAGAGTCGTTTTTCTGCAAGACGAAATGAATGTAGATAATCGCTTTAGCCGGGTGAGAATAAGACAACAGCTACTGCCAATGATGCAGTCGTTTAACAACCGGATCGTGGAGACCCTCACGCGCACCGCTGCTCTTCTGCGCGAGGACGACGCCGTGCTGGCCGATAAGGCTGACGAACTGCTGGATAAAGCGACCGCCACTGAAAATGCAGGCGACCAGAAAACTCGCCCCTTTTCACTAAACGTAAATATTCTTTCCGAGGAGTCGCCAGCCGTGCGGCGGCGAGCTTTAAGGAAATGGATTACAGACGGCAGGGGAAATGCGCGCCGGCTTGAGATGACACACTTGCTAGCCGTCGAGAGGCTTCTGGATGGCACGAAAGGTGGAAGAATAGCGGAATTACCGGGGGGAAGCCTGATCAGGAGGGTTCGTGGTCGGCTACAGTTTGAAAGGAAAAAGGATTGAAAAAGGGCCCGGCAATCTCTATAGTCAAACGCGGGTTTAAAGCCGCCGTCAATGGATTTGGCGGTTTTTTGGTTTGACCGGCGCTACTGCCCCACAAATGTGATCGGACCGGACACTCGTTTTACGCAACGGTGAATCAGGGCGGCGCATCTGACGTTTGGTTAAAGTTTTTTGATAAGTTATCGCTTTTCTTTCGGGTGATGCGGTTATTTAAAACCAAGTCGGATGGAAAAGCGACAAAGGACGTTCAATTAAGGTATTATCGGACGTCGGAGGCGTTAATGAATTTGAGTTCTACGGCAAGACAAATCGTTTTTTGGCTCCTGATCATTGCGGGAGCCGTTTTACTCTACAGGCTTGTCAATCCGCGAGGTAATACATCGCAGCCAATCGACTTGACGACTCTGGATGCGAAAATTCAGAGCGGCGAGTTAAAGCAACTGACTGTCAAACAGAATGAGACTGTTGCGATTGACAATCACAATCAGGAATATCGTGTTCAGTTAACTAATGAACCTGCCAAAAACGACCTTTTGAAAGCTGCTCGTGAAGTCGTCAATGGACGACCACGTGTGACGAAAGTGGAGGAGGAGTCAGGCAGCAGCTACATCTGGCCCATGTTGATCACCTGGGCACCTCTGCTCTTTATTATCGCGATCTGGATTTTCATGCTCCGACAAATGCAGTCGGGCGGGAACAAAGCTTTATCGTTCGGGAAATCGCGGGCGAAGTTACTCAATAACCAGCAAAAACGCGTCACGTTTAAGGACGTCGCCGGGGTTGAGGAAGCAAAAGAGGAACTCCAGGAGATTATCGAATTTCTCAAAGAGCCACAGAAGTTTCAGAAACTGGGGGGACGAATTCCGAAAGGCGTGTTGATGATGGGACCGCCAGGAACTGGCAAGACCCTCCTGGCGCGTGCGATCGCCGGGGAAGCGAACGTTCCCTTCTTCTCTATTTCAGGGTCTGACTTCGTCGAAATGTTTGTGGGCGTCGGTGCCTCTCGCGTACGCGACCTTTTCGAACAGGGAAAGAAGAATGCTCCGTGCATCATCTTTATCGATGAGATTGATGCTGTAGGTCGACACCGCGGTGCAGGGCTGGGCGGCGGTCATGATGAACGTGAGCAGACGTTGAATCAGTTGCTTGTCGAGATGGATGGTTTTGAGTCCAACGACGGCGTAATTCTGATCGCCTCAACAAACCGTCCTGATGTTTTGGATCCGGCATTGTTACGACCGGGTCGATTTGATCGCCGAGTTGTCGTGTCACGTCCGGATGTACGCGGCCGCGAAGGTATTCTGAAAGTACACACTCGCAAGATACCGCTCGGCGAAGACGTCGACATCTCGGTTATCGCTCGTGGTACACCCGGCTTTACCGGTGCGGACCTTGCCAATCTTGTCAACGAAGCGGCACTCAACGCAGCCCGTTACAACAAGAAGCTTGTGGCGATGGGCGACTTCGAGCTCGCGAAGGACAAGGTGTTGATGGGTGCTGAACGTAAGAGCATGGTTATCTCAAACGAGGAGAAGCGCGTCACTGCTTACCACGAAGCGGGACACACGCTGGTCGGGTTGAAAGTGCCCAATGCTGATCCCGTGCACAAAGTGACTATCATCCCGCGCGGGATGGCGCTAGGCGTCACTCAACAGTTACCTGAAGGTGATCGTCATAACTACAGCCAGGAATATTTGCTCGGCCAGATCGCAATCTTGATGGGTGGTCGAATTGCTGAAGAAACTTTCCTGGGTGGCATCACGACGGGCGCTTCAAACGACATTGAACGCGCCACTGAATTAGCTCGCGCGATGGTGTGTGAGTACGGAATGTCTGAGATGGGTCCGTTGACCTTCGGTAAGAAGGAGGAACAGATCTTCCTCGGCAGAGAAATTGCACAGCACCGCGACTTCTCGGAAGACACGGCAATCAAGATCGACGAGCAGGTGAAGAAAATTGTGACAGCGCAATTTGCTCGGGCTAAAGGAATCATCGAAGAAAACCGCGATACGATGATCCGTCTTGCGGAGTGCTTGCTTGAACGTGAGTCGCTTGATGGAGTCGAGATTCGCAGGATCGTTGCGGGTCTGCCGCTCGAAGATAATCCGCCAATTTCTGATTCGGGTGGTGATGAAGATCGTCCGCAACTTAAGGAACCTTCGTCCAAACCTTTGAAACCGATCCTCCCACCGATTACGGGTGGCAATCCAGCACCGGCTTAGGCTGCACAAAAGTCTTATTTACCAGAGGAACGAGTGACGAACTCGTTCCTTTTTTTTTTAATTGAGAAGGCATCGTTTCGAATGCAACTGCAGCTTTTATTCCTTATCATCCCTGCATGACCCTGGCCTGGAAAATTCGAAATCGTTCCCTTCCCTTCGGTGAAAGAACTCTCGTTATGGGTATCCTCAACGTAACACCCGACAGTTTCAGCGATGGCTCACGCTACTTTTCTCACGATGAAGCGATTGCGCAAGCCGAACGCATGATCGCCGAAGGCGCCGACATCGTGGATGTCGGTGGTGAATCCACGAGACCTGGATCGGTTCCTGTCTCGATCCAAGAGGAGATTGAACGTATTGTGCCGATAGTCGCCGATCTCACTAGACGAACAGAAACTCCGATTTCCGTGGACACGACCAAATCTCAGGTAGCACGGGCCGCATTAGCTGAAGGCGCGGCGATTATCAACGACATTTCAGCCCTCCGTTTCGACTTCCGTATTGCAGATGAAGTGGCCACAGCCGACGCAGGTCTGGTGCTGATGCATTCGCGTGGTACACCGGCAACAATGCATCGATTACCGGCCGTCGCAGACGTTATGCAGGAGGTTACCTCAAGTCTGCGAACCAGTATTAACATGGCCCAAAAACGAGGTGTGCGTCACGAATCAATTGCTATTGATCCGGGGATTGGCTTCGGAAAAAGTCAGCAACAAAACCTCGAGCTGATTGCTAAGCTCGAGCAGCTTGTTACGTTTTTCGACGACATGCCAATCCTGATTGGAACATCGAACAAATCTTTCATCGGACGAATTCTGGAAAACGATGTTGGACAAACTGCCGCCGTGTGCGAAAGGTTCAATGGAACCATTGCCTCCGTGAGCGCTGCTGTGCTTTGTGGGGCACACATCGTTCGCGTGCATGATGTTCGTGCTACACGCGAAGCTGTCCGTGTCATTGACGCAATCAGACGGTCACGCAAATAATGTTCTTATGAGTGATGGTAAGGAAGAGAAGAACGACGACGCTGCTGAGCAGAGACAAGATAAAAAGCGCCCGTCCAACCCCACCGGTAGGAAAGGTCCCAAACCGGTAAAGGACAAAATTGGAGAGAGTCGCGATAATCTCAAGCAGAGGTCGGATTGGTTTCAAAAGCGATCGGGTCGGAAATAATCAGTAGTTTACAACTTCAGCTTCCAAATACTCCTCCCATACGTTGCAACATGTAAGGAGCGGTCCCCAGCATGGTAGACAAGATCGACTGCCATCGCGTTGGGCAGGTTCTTTGTGAGATTGTTCCAGAGTCCCGTTTCTGTATTCAGCACAAAAACGCCGGCGTCATTGCCAACATAGAGACGACTTGGCTGATCGTTTGGAATTAGAAGAGCATGATGTGGTACGTCAGGAAGTTGCCCGCGATCGACATCCTCCCAGGTCACGCCACTATCTTTGGATCGAAATACATGGGAGTGACTAAAGTTTGCGACCGTAGCGTAAATAAGTTGCGCATTTGTCGGATGTGTCTCGAGACGTGTGATGGTGTGCCCCGGCAGTACAGAGCTTGAAAGATTTGGACTCCAGGTCTCACCTCCATCGAGGCTCCGAAAAAACCCACCATTCTCCGTTCCGACGTAGACCCGTTTCGGGTTTGCTGGCGCCACTTCTATCGCCGAAATGGAACTCCCATCCAGGGTTGGTGACACGGGTGTCCAGTTGTTTGCATCGTTTCTGGTACGCCACATACGATAAGACCCTGTGAAGATCGTGCGTGAATCTGAAGGATCGAGAGTGATATAGGCCATCCAAACAGAGTTCTTTTCTTCAGCCGTAGTATGTGGGGTCACGTTTTTGGCCTCTTCGCCTCGGAACCGATAGATGTGAAGGTTGTAGTAGGACGCATAAGCTCTCGTTGCATCGTTAGGATCAAAAACGATCCAGCCTCCATCACCGCCGAGTAGTTCGTAGAAATTGCTGCTCGAGCCGGTTTCCGTTATGACGGTGCCGTTATCCTGTGCTCCACCGCCGTAAACCAAAGCATTCGACTGCGCCACATCCATGTCGTAAAACATGGTAATCGCCAGGCCATTGCTTCGATTGGTCCATTTGAGTCCGCCGTTTTCACTTACATCTAATCCACCATCGTTACAGTCATAGACACGTCCGGTAACAGTCGACGGCATCAACAGCGCATGATGATCGGCGTGCGCGTATTTTGGATCGCCTTTATACCTGTCCCACTCCGTGATTTGACGCCATGTCTTACCGCCATTGCGCGTCAGATGCAGATCCACACCACCACAAATCACGTGATTCGGATCGGTCGGATGGATCACTATTGTATTGCCATACGATATCTGCCCTTCGTCTTTGAAGTGTGTGCCACTCATGTCGCGCCACCTGTCTCCGCCGTTCCCAGTGCGAAATACTCCAAGTAGCAAGTCTTTGTTACCGCTCGCCTCGTCATTTGCAAAAGCAAACAGAATATCCGGATCAGACTTGCTTATTGCGAGTAACGTTCGGCCGAATCTGGCTGGTTCGGGCAGTCCGGAAAGCAAGTGGGTCCAGGTCTTACCGCCATTTGTAGACTTCCAAATACCGCTACGGGCACCCTGCTCCGTAAAGGTTGCAAAAAGAATGTTCTTTCGAGTTGGATGAAAAACAATTGAATGACACCAATAGTTCTTTTCGGAGATAAAAGTCTCTCGCCGCCAGCTCACACCGGAGTCACGCGATACGTACATGCCACCGTAGTCGTTGCCGGTTTGACTGACTTCCGCATAACCAACTCCACCGAGGAGTATGTGTCGGGAGTCAAAGGGATCGATCGCGATCACTCCGATATGTCGGGGAATGCCCGTGCGCTCTGTCGAGGCGAGTAAGGTCCAGATTTGACCAGCATCGGTACTGTAATAGAGCCCGACTCCAGGATAGGAATCAAGCGAAAGGTTCGCCTCACCGGTACCGCAGTAGATCTTATCCGGGTTACGTGGATCGATCGCGAGCGATCCGATGTTCAAAATATCCTGGTCATTCCAAAAGGATTGCCATGTTTGTCCTGAGTCGCTGCTCTGCCAAACCCCTCCACCTGCCGCACCTATCCAGATGCGCTCAGCATGCGCGGGATGACAAACGATGCAAGTTACTCGTCCACCAACATTTGTTGGACCAATGCATTCCCAAACGGCTGGGATGTCTGGTGCGTCAGCAAGCGCTTTTTGTACGCGCGTTCGCTCACGTACGAGTGTTTTCACAGGCGCTTCCCGCACAGGCCATGAGCTGCGCGACTGAAACCAGACGCTTCGTGCTTTATGATTCGACAGTCGCACGGATGGACCTTTGCGTTTTTTCCGTGGACCGACTGTGAATAGCGAGCCGGAATTATTTGTCGATCCGTCTTGCGTTCGTTTTGACGATGACATGAGTGTCCTCTTTGGTTGTGGCGTGGCTCTGGCTCAACGTGCAGTAGACGCTCTGGCGGATTCCAGGCCTTCTGCGTTGGCTGACCTGATGCAAGAAATGCAGGTTGATACGTTCCGGGATGAGCAAACGATCAACAGACTGATGAACTGCGAGGTAGCGAGACCATAATATAGGTTGGCATAGGTTTCAAGACTTAATGAGATGAGCAACCGCGTCCCGAGTGCTTGCCTACTATTCCTGTGTGCGAGAGAATCCACGCTCTGATCCGTGAATCCCCACGAAAGTGAGTCGTTAATGCTGAAGTTTCTGCGTATTCTTCTGTTTTCCACCACATTGTTTTTCGTCTGCGGTTTTGCCGAATGCTATAAACCGATTACAAAAAACCAGTTACCCGCTCGCATACACACTGTGGCAGTACCTGCGTTTCAAATTGACAGTAACGCGCTTAGATACAAGATCGAATCGCGGTTTACCGATGCTGTTATGCGCGAACTAGTTCATCGCGGACGCGGCCTGAAAGTACAGGGGGAACGTGAGGGAGCTGATGCTGTCATCGAAGGTGTCATTCGTGGTTTCACTTTTTCCGGAGTACTCCTGGACGACAAAGGCAGAGCGCGCATCTTTGAGGTAACCATTACAGCCGCTGTTACAGTTCGAGATCAGACCGAAAACAAAGTTCTGTACGATAACCAGAATTTCGTTTTCCGTGGAGAATATGAATTCGCCAATGACCCCCGAAATTTTTTCAATGAGGAAGATCCGGCTGTACTGCGAATGGCGCGGAGCTTTGCTGAAAGCGTGGTTTCGACCCTGATCAATGCCGTTGAAATAGAAAAGAAATGACTAGCATTCCCGCCGCCACACTCTCACGCTCGTTGAGCGATGGCCGTATCAAGCCTCTTTATTTGCTTTTGGGAACTGAGCGATATCTTCGCACGGCTGCCGCCAAAGAGATAACTGAAGCAGCACTTGCCAACACTCTCCTGCGTGAGTTTAACGAAACAACCTTCAGTCTCTTCAGTGAAACGGTCCACGCAGCAATAGCTGCCGCCGAACAAATGCCCATGATGTCCGAACGTCGCGTGGTGGTTGTGAAGGACTTTGGCAAATTACCCGAAGACGATGAAGAAAGCCTCATTCGGTACGTTCTCAATCCGGTGGCTTCAACAGTTATGATTCTGGTGGCTGACGATCTCGACAAGCGAAAGAAAGCTACTAAAACCTTGCTGGATGAGTGCACAGTTGTCCAGTTCGCGCCGTTGCGAGACGGTGATGCAAAACAATGGGCAAAAAAGCTTCTGCAGGGACTAAAGGTCGCACTCGACGAACCAACTTTAACGGAAATTATTCGTCTCGTAGGAACCGACGTTCAAACCTTGGCTAACGAACTCGATAAACTGGCGACGGCGGCGATTGATACTGGACGAATTACGGCGGCGGATGTTGATGAGCTAGTGGGTCGCTCGCGCGAACTGTCGAATTTTGAGCTAGGAGATCAACTGCTAGCCGGCAACCGCAAGCGTGCGTTGGAAGCTGTATACCGCCTTCTCGAAGATGGGGCTGAGCCCGTGATGCTAATCGGAGCAATCGCGGGTGTCTTCCATCGGTTAGCGTTGGGAAAGCAACTACTGGCTCGCGGCGGCCCTGACGATGTTTTCCACAGCATCGGTATGCCTCCATTCAAAAGAGCAGCATATATCAGTACTCTTCGGGGAAGTGATGAGGACAGACTCAGTATTGCCATTCAACGCATTGCTGCCGCCGATCTCGCAATCAAGACTTCGCAAGCATCTTCCCGCCAACAGTTGGAACTCCTCGTATGCGACCTCACTCGCTAACTGCAGATCTCCACTCGCGCAGATCGGGTGCTACAAAGCTCAGTCTCGCTTCTTCCGACGATAGTAGTTCATCGGAGTAATAGCGCGAGGCCAGCTTGGAATCCTTGAGCGATGCGTTGATGCGATTGCATGCCTCGAATAATGCAATGTGGTTGTCGAAACGATTTAGCTCTTGCGCAACCATCTCGATCCAGAACACAGTGACTGTCTCATTGTATTTACGCTGGTCGACTGCATGGTGATCGAGAAAGCGAAGGAGGCTGTCGCGCATTTTGCATACGGCAGCCTCGGTCGTTCCGTTGCGGAGATAGGCGACCGCGACTGTCAGGTGTTCGGGGTGATTGAAATCTGCAGCCGTTATTGTGCATGATTCAAAACCCTGTACCACTGCGCTGACTTCATCGTTGTTGGAGTAGTAATTCATGGCTTTCTTTTTTCATTCGATAAAATCAACTTAACGACCACGCTAAAAAGAAAACGAGGTGAACCGTTTCCGATTCACCTCTTCGCTGCCATAGCTGTGAACTGCTTCTATTTGGCTGTTTGGTTTGCTTGAACAGTCAATCTTGATTTGAATCGAGCTGCCGCGTTGGCGTGCAACACACCTTTTTTTACAGATTTGTCGATGACTGAAATTGCTTCCGGGAGCAACTGCTGAATCTCGTCAGTTTTACCGGCATCCAGAGCTGTTCGGAGCTTTTTGATGTAGGTTCTGACTTTGGTCCGATTCCCGCGATTTATAGCGCGACGCCGCTCGTTCTGGCGGACGCGCTTTTCAGCTGACTTATGATTCGGCATTACAAATCTCCAAAACTCTTGATTCTTATCACGCCTGTGAGCGATCCGGCCCAGAAGCGCAAGTGACGGAGTATAGGGAGCCGATCACACAGTGTCAAGCAAACGAATTGACTCGCTGAAAATCTACTGCAAACGATATTCGTCGCCTCACATAAAAATCTACCCGAAATAGGTAGACACTCGCCTCTGCCCGAAGCGGGTGGAGGTAGAGATGAGGCTAACGATGAGGCAACGACATGCAGTGACCTCGGTGAATAAGACAATCTTGCTTTTCCCGCACTGCTTATTAGATGAGTGAACTATAAATCTCGGTGGGATTTTGACGGTCCGGCGGAATCGCCCCCTTTTCTTGGAGTCTGGTGAATTGACACCACGACTGACGCTGTAGTAGCGTCAAACTTCCAGTTATGTTGATTGTTTCATTGCCTGCGAACCCCACACCCGCCATTGATTTGTTTGGTTCCGCCGAAGGAGTAGTTAAGCGCCTTTGAAGAAAATCGAACTGCCGCCCCGGGGTCTCGAAACATTGTTTGGTGTTCACGATCAGAACATCAAATATCTTGAATCGCTGCTAGCCGTACGCATTGACGCACGGGGTCAGGATGTTTCAATCGATGGTGACCCAACCGACGTCGAAACTGCCGAGCGAATCCTCGAAGACTTTTCCGAACTGTTTCGTGAAGGCCGGCACTTCACAGATAAAGAGCTGCGAGAAGCCTTCGCGCAAATTGCAGAAGACCGCGCGTTCAGCCTGCGTGACTACTTCACCAAAGCACGTTTCAATCCAGCCGGCAAGAAGCAGGTTGCGCCAAAATCAGCAAATCAGCGCAAGTATATTGAAACTATTCACGACAAAGATGTGGTGTTTGGAATTGGTGTAGCCGGAACCGGCAAAACATACCTCGCGGTCGCGATGGCAGTGCAGTCGTTGATGCAAAAGCAAGTGAACCGGATCGTTCTGGCTCGACCCGCAGTCGAAGCAGGAGAAAAGCTTGGATTTTTACCCGGAGATCTGCAAGACAAGGTCGACCCCTATCTGCGCCCACTCTACGATGCCCTGTTCGATCTAATCGACTACGAACGTGTTACTCGCTTACTGGAAAAGCGTGTTATCGAAGTTGCGCCGCTGGCGTTCATGCGTGGCCGAACGCTGTCCGACGCTTTCATCATCCTTGACGAAGCGCAAAACACGACCAGCGAGCAGATGAAAATGTTTCTAACGCGCATTGGATTCGGATCGAAAGCCGTGATCACAGGCGATGTCACGCAGGTCGATTTGCCCACCGGTAAGCGGAGTGGGTTGATTGAAGCGGAACGAATTCTGTCGAACCTCGAAGGAATCGCGTTTGTGTACTTCACTGAAAAGGATGTTGTCCGACACAGGCTCGTACAAATGATCATCAAAGCTTACGACGAACATGGTAAGAAGACTCAGATATAATATTGGGCAGCGATGATCGACGTCGTTAATCGTCAACGAAAGAAGAAGATTACGGTTAACGGGTGGTCTGCGCGCGCATCTGAAATGTTGCGAGTAATTGGGAGCCACGGTTCCGCCACCATCGCCTTTGTTTCCGACGATCACATTCGCAGGTTGAATAAGCGGTTTCGCGGCATTGATAGACCAACTGATGTCCTGTCGTTCCCTTCAGGCGAGGACGACAATTCAGGCGACATCGCGATATCTCTCGAACGCGCTGCAATTCAGTCACAGGCGCACGGCCTTACTTTCGAGGACGAAATTGCACAATTGATACTGCATGGCCTGTTGCATCTTTGCGGTTATGATCACGAAACCGACGATGGCGAAATGAATCGGATGGAATTGCGGCTGCGCAGAAACTTGGGAATCTAAATCTGGGTAGGCATTGCAGATCGTTCAAATTGTTTCCTGAAGACTACTCTTTTGAAACATACTTTAGGAAGGGTTAACGTGAGCGAGGTGAATCGCTTTCCCCGACTTCCGAATTCCAGCGACTGGAATGATTGATCCAGGGGTTCTAATCGGTGATGATTCAAACTGTCCTCAGAATTTTATTCGAAGTCTCTGTTTGTACAAGGCATCTGAACCTTATTCCGACTGGCCATCGGCAGGAATTGGGAATAAGCTCACCCTGTGAGCGGAATTTCGCCGGCACTTCGCCGGACCATCCATCGGCCTTTCGCCTCATCAAACGGCATTTCGGCGTTGTGCGAACCCTACATTTCTTCGTAACATTGCAGTAGATGTCACTTGAAATCGGACTCACGCTCCTGCTGCTGATAGTGCTCGCACTGCTGGCAACGGTCGACATGGCCTTCGGTCAGTTAAGCGACGTCGCTTTGCACCGTCTAACGGGTGACAGCGAAGAACGGTCATCAAGGCCCTCCAGAATTTTTCTGCAACAAGTACTGGAGAATAGGGCACGCTTCAGCTTTGCACTTTCGGCGATGATTCAGATTTTGCTCGTTATCGTTGCCGTACTCATCACCTCGATTTCTCTCAGCATCTTTTCTGACCGGCGTTTCGTACTCGTCGGGCTGATGGCAGGATTGATTCTCGCCGGCATCTTCCGTCAACTGATCCCGCTGTTTATCTCCGCCCACAATCCCGAAGCAACGCTGCTTTCGCTGCTGCCTATAATTCGTCCATCCTTTCCACTGATGGCTTTCATTGCTGATCCTTTTCAAAAACTTTTCGATCGCTCCCGCAGAAAGGACCAGCTCTCAGAAAACGGTGATGACGAACCGGAGGAAGATGACAGCGGTGATCTGCAAGCGCTAATAGATGTCGGCGAAGCCGAGGGAATTCTGGAAGAAGAAGAAGGCGAACTGATTCATTCAATAATTGAGTTCGGCGACACAAGTGTCAGCGAAGTCATGACGCCACGTCCGGACATCGTTGCCGTCCCTGACAGTGCCACAGTTCGTGAGGCTCGCGATATCATGGTTGAATCCAAGTATTCGCGGCTGCCAGTTTATCGCGATCAAATCGATAACGTCGAAGGAATAATCTACGTACGCGACCTGTTACAACTCTGGGCTGAGAGCAAAGAAGACGAAAGCATTAAGCCTCTGATCCGCTCTGTATACTTTGTTCCGGAAACTAAGCCTGTCGCCGACTTGCTTGAGGAGATGCAAAAGGCTCACGTTCAACTCGCTATGGTCATTGACGAGTATGGCGGGATCTGTGGTCTTGTCACAGTCGAGGATATTCTCGAAGAGATCGTCGGTGAGATTGAAGATGAAGATATAGGAGGCGAGGAGCTGAAAGAAATCGTTGCTGGAGGCGACGGAACTTACGAAGTGCTCGGTTCTACCGAGATAGGCAAAATCGAGCGACTATTTGATATGGAAATAGAAGCTGACGATTTCACCACCATCGCCGGTCTTGTAATCAATGAATCCGGAAAAGTGCCGGAAGTCGGCGAACACCTCAGCTTCAGAGGGTTGGACGTAGAGGTGCTCGAAGCGGACGACCGCCGTATCAATCGTTTGCGGCTACGGAAATCTGCGCGGTTGAATGCGTCTGAGATGGGTCACGCGAGCTGAATATGTGAAATTTGGCTGTTGGACATTTGTCATTTGCGAAATGGAAAGGGCAGTTGTCAAATTCGAGTGATAGAAAAACCGAATGGCAAAGCATAAGAGCAGATTTCTAAAGGGCCGCAGGATTGATCCCGCGCCGATCTCGTCAACAGCGACTGTCGCGGAGTTGATCGACGAGTCATTTCTTGCCTATAACGCCGCGCGACTGCGTGAGGCCTGCCAACTCTTCACCACAAAAATGCTTGAGCCCGACGTAACGATCGGGGTTTCAATTACAGGCGCACTTACTCCCGCAGGCCTTGGCATCTCAGCACTCATTCCCCTGATCAAAGCCGGTTTTATCGATTGGATTATTTCGACGGGAGCGAACCTTTATCACGACACGCATTTTGGAATCGGTCTCGCCATGCATCTGGGGAATGCACAAACTTCCGATATCGTGTTGCGCGAAGAGGAAGTGGTTCGCATCTACGATATTTTCTTTGACTACTCTGTGTTGCTCGATACTGACGCTTTTTTCCGTAAAATAATCGAAGCCCCGGAATTCCAACGCACGATGTCGACGGCCGAGTTCCATTATCTCTGTGGTCGTTACATACACGAGCGTGCAAAACAACTCGGTATCAAGGATAAATCGCTGCTGGCTGTCGCTTATGAGCATGCCGTTCCAATCTACACTTCTTCACCCGGCGATTCTTCAATCGGCATGAACGTTGCGGCAAAAGCACTCCAGGGTAATCGTCTGGCATTTGATCCGTCTCTTGATGTGAACGAAACAGCCGGCATCGTGCTGGCTGCAAAGCGCGGCTTGCTTATGAAGGGGCAGAACAAGAGACGTCGGAAGGGCAAGTCTGCGGTTTTCATTCTCGGCGGCGGCTCACCGAAAAACTTTCTATTGCAAACAGAGCCTCAAATTCAGGAGGTACTCGGAATTGATGAGCGTGGCCACGACTATTTTCTCCAGGTCACTGATGCGCGGCCGGACACTGGCGGTCTTTCGGGCGCGACGCCAGGCGAAGCCGTCTCGTGGGGAAAAGTAGATCCCGATCGGCTGCCTGACGCGGTTGTTTGTTATGTCGACTCTACAGTGGCGCTTCCGTTGATAACCGCTTATGCTCTAGCGAGGCACGAACGGCGACCGCTGAAGCGTTTGTTCGATAAACGCGACGACATCATGGAACTGCTTTTGAAGGAGTACAAAAACTCAACGCGCCGATAACCCCGGAACGAACACCAACGATAAGTGAGACCGATCATGGGCGATACCTCTTCCAACGGAACACCTCGGTCCTTTTACAATTGCGTCGAATGCCCCGCGTATTGCTGTTCAGTTTACGAGCGAGTGCAAGTTTCTCCGCGTGACATTAGGAGACTTGCGAAACATTTCAATGTAACGGCGGAAGCGGCAACGCTCCGCTATACGAAGTTCTTTGAGAAGGAGCGAGTGTTGCGTCGAAAGGCAGACCCATTATTCGGTCACGCGTGTCAGTTCATTAACCCTGTCACGCGGCAATGTACGATCTATAACGCGCGACCTGCGGTTTGCCGGCAGTTTCCAGACACAACACGCTGTGCGTATTACGACCTGTTAAAATTTGAGCGCCGGCAACAGGGCGATCCCGACGCTCTGCCGTTAGTAAAGATTACGTTTCGGAATGGCAATAAATCGTAGGACATTTCAAGTTGCAATTGCGGACTGGCAAACAAGAAATGGGATAAGAGTCGTGGAAAATTTTCTTTCAAAGCTCGTTGGAAAAAAGATCGACCTCTACTGCGGTGGCTCATCGAGCTTACGAGGTGAGGTGGTGAAGGTAGAGAGTGGGATTCTGTATTTGAAAGACTCTGAAAACAAATACTGCTATGTAGCTGTCGATAAAATCGTCGTCGTATGGGAAGCGCGAGACGACGAACATCGGGCTGGTTTTGTTCCAACACCATTCAATAGAGACTGATCTATCGAGCAAAAAAATGTAACGCCGGTGCGCTTCCACTTGAGCGGCCGGCGTTTCGCTTGGCGAGGGGCGAAATTTTTAGTCCGTAACTTGCGGAGTGGGTAGAGGCACGCGACGGAAACCGTCGACTCTTGAGAGCCAATAATCGTTAAACGGTGCGTACACAACTCCGTGGTGCCGCGACGCATGATAGAAACCATGCTCGTCTGCAACCACGCCGACGTGTGCAAGGCCACTAAAGAAAACGAGCGTTCCAAATTTATATTGCTCGTCGGGCGGGGGCGCCAGGAATCGGGCCCAAAGAGTTCGGGCGCTGCCTCGTTCGAACGTTATGCCAGCCGATTGAAAAATACTCCATACAAATCCTGAGCAGTCGAATGCGTTTGGTCCTTCTGCACCCCACGAATAAGGAGCTCCAAGTCGTTGGTCGATGGCGGCTAACAATAGTGGCTGCAAGTTCAGAACTGCATTGGTCGTTACAGCGGGAGTCCTCGTCGTTGTCGCTATTCTTTTTATGCTTGTGGAAGCATTCGATTCGATAGTCGTAACAGCGGAAAAGTCTTCAGGAGCACAAGTTATTTCGTCCGTACGAGTCGCCGTTATTCTTAGACGCAAACCTTCTTGCGCAAAAATCGGCAATGAACAAACACCCAGGAACAAACTCACGGCAAGCACTCGAGGGGATAGATTGCGTATAGACATAAACGGGGAACTAGCTGCTCCTTAACAATTCTTTTTGTTGTACTTCTTCGTGAGGACGACAACGCCGGAGGCAAACGCATAGTAGCGGCTGAAACAGCGTGCTACAAGAAGCAATGTGACTGTTTTGTGACGAAACGCAACGCCTTTCACACATGCGGACTAAAAGAAGTCAGAAAAAGTTTGCAGAGTTGCGAATTCGAAAAAGTGATTGCAGCGAATGTAAGATCAGGAAACACTTGGCGGTCAATATGGCAGAATCGGTGGTCCACGAGCTCCAATTGTCGCCGCAACGCGACAATTCTTCAGCTACGAGATTTCGTTGGTGTCAGGCCCTTTCCACTCGACGATACAGTACGAGTGTAAAGAGCAGAGTGAGAGCCAGCGTCATGGGGCAACTCCTGATCAAAATGTCGGGCTATGTACAGAGATCAAAGGCTTAATAGGAGCGATGCTCCATAGATTTTGATCGATCAGGCACCGCGAAGAGGCTCACACTATCAGTGCGACCTGATTTCAGATTTCCCAAACCGTCGTCCCACCTCAAGCTTGTTCTGGCCTTTGCTTCGAGGTTTCGATGCTGACCTGCTTCGACTTCATCGACCGGCGTAGTTCAAGCCAATCGTTATGATTTTCTGTAGCAATTGATCGTACGGGACCCCGCTGTGCTCTGCTGAATCCGCATAATCTTCGTTAAGCGCAATCTGCGGGTTCGGATTCGCCTCTAGCAAGTAAAACTGTCCTTCTTCCGTCATACGATAATCTAGCCTCGCATAACCGTTGAGAAACAAGAACCGATAGATGCGTTTGGATAAACGCTCCAGATTCTTATGCTGCTCCGGCGATAACTCAGCCGCCCGCGTCTTGACCCCCACCCGTTCTTGATACGTTGGATCCCACTTCACTTTTAGCGTCGCTATGTTTTCCGCGCCTTCCGGAAGCTTCTCCATCACCAATTCCCACGGCGCATAGGTCTGGATGTTTTGATTACCAATCAATCCGACGTAGATCTCTCGGCCTTTGATGTACTGCTCAGCGATGGCGGCAGTTTTGTTTTGCCGGTGGATAAACTCGACTCGTTGCGCCAACTTCTCATCGTCGTGGACAACAGAAGCCTGTGCGATCCCAACAGATCCTTCTTCACTGATTGATTTAACCAGCAAAGGAAACGTGAGCCTCTTAGGACGCCTCACCTTGCGGTTCATCGGAAACACAGCGAAATTCGGAACCTGAATGCGATGGTAAGAAAGGATCATTTTTGTGAGTGCTTTATCATGGGCGAGCGTCATACCGCGAGGATTACAACCCGTGTACGGTTGCTTCATCAGTTCGAGATAGCTCACGACGTGCTGGTCGTAAAGAGGATACCCGTGAAATTCTTCAAGCAGGTTAAAGGCAATGTGAGGCTTGTGTTCAAGTAGAGCATTGCCAATCGCGTTTAATTGATTGTAGAGGCCAATTGGATGGACTTCGTGGCCCATTTTCTTCAAGGTGGAGATCACGTCGAATTCAGTCTTAATTTCCAGCTTGTCCTTTTCACTGAGGCCGTCAAGAGAATCCGGTGGCACAAGGTCCTCGTGGACCAGGACGATGATACGCAGCTTCTTTCGCGGCTCGAACGTCATACGGCTATGCGATGATAACCCGAATGCAGGACGTTCATTACCTGCACGGTTAGAACGATCATTACTCGACGGCGCGTCTCTCGCTTAGGTGTCGCCACTCGCAACTTCAACTCCTTGCAGCGATCGATCATATTCTGGAGTACATGATCGACAGTGTACTGGTGCACGCCGGTCCCTTCAGCAACGATCTGTCGCACCTCACGACGTACACTGCGAATGAAGCTGGCAGCGCTAGGTCGCGTTCTGTGTCGTGGATCATCTGAAAAGATTCGGCGCAGATCTCGATCGTAAACAGCCGGCCATTCAAAATCGTAGCGCTCACGCTTGCGACGATAATGTTCGCGCAAGGTGATTCGGATCGCTGATAGTTGTTCAACTTTCGTCCGCAGCCGGTTTGCGGGTCGAGTACCGGCAAGTTCATCCATCAATTCGTCGATATACTCGAGCTTTCGTAACGCGGGCCAGCCTTTGTAACGACGTCGCCAACGCGAACCCGGCGTTAGCCACACCGCGAATGTTTCAGCGAAATCTTCAGCGGGATGTGCTTGCGCATACCACGCGCGCAGATGGAGGACGTAGTTTCGACTCCTCGGCTTTGGTTTGTAAAAGTCCGGATAAGGTGCGGCGAAAGAACCAAACAGTTCACGCCAGCTCCGCTTGAAGTGCAAACGAAACGCCGTATCAAGAGCGTGACCGGATTCGTGTCGCAGAATACGCATGCATTCAGAGTCTGTCCCACCTTCAACTTCCAACATCTGCTTCCGTTCAAGTTTGATGAGACGCGGATGGGCCAAATAGAAAGGTATTGCGATACCGGGCACGCCGTCAGGCGAAAACCATTCTTCTGATAGCCACACGTGCGGCTTAAAGCGAATGCCCCGAACGTTCAGCTCGTTGTAGAGACGTTTTATATGTGGTTCAAGGAAGGAGCCCTTTATCTTAAGCGGGAGATCACAGATGCGCAGGTCAAGCAGTCGTTCATCCGTCAGGCTGTGCCAGGGGAAACGATAACTCACGCGCGCGAATCCCCTTTCAAACCTGCGATAAACGGCGGCTGTCCGATAAACTGCAGCTTGTGGTCGTCTGCGAGAGCTTTTCCTGAGACTCGACGCTTAAAGAGTATGTTTGACGCGGCTGCAACCGTCATCGTGTTCGGCAGGAGCGAATTGAAACCTGGATTCAGAATCTCTCGAGCAGGGCCATTGTAGCGACGTTCTTGATCCGGCGCTAGACCGATCGCTCCACAGATTGGTAGACAAGAACGCGCATTGGTTACAAGAGCATCTAAACCGTTTAGTTAACCTCATCGTCAAAGATTCACAACGCGAACAAATGAAAGTTTGATCGACGTCTAGCTTCCGGGCATGACGCCGGTCTTCAGGTACGATGAAGGACAAAGCTTTTCGACCTGGCAGTTGGCGCAGAGCGGATTGCGTGCCTTACAAATCTTGCGACCATGCGCAATCATCAGATGCGGAAAGATCACCCAGTCGCGCTTCGGTACAATCGCAATCAAATCAAGTTCGATTTTCTCCGGCTGCTTTTGCTGCGACAGGTCGAGTCGATGCGACAACCGGGACACGTGCGTATCAACGACGATTCCAGCTTTGATGTCGAACGCGTTTCCCAAAACAACATTCGCCGTCTTGCGAGCGACTCCGGGCAATTCGAGTAGCTCGTCCATCGTCCGGGGTACACGACCACCGTACTCTTCAGTCAAGACCTTTGATGTACCTTGAATTGATTTCGTTTTGTTCCTGAAGAACCCGGTCGATTGAATATCTTTCTCCAGTTCTCTTGGTGAGGCTTTCAAGTAGTCTTCTGGCTTTCGGTACTTTCTAAAGAGATCCTGGGTGACGATGTTTACGCGTTCATCCGTACATTGCGCCGAAAGGATGGTCGCAACCAGCAGCTCGAATGGGTTCGAGTGATTTAGCGAACACTTCGCGTCGGGATAAGCGCGTTTCAATCTACGCATGATCTCTCGGATGCGAGGCACAAGATTTTCATTGCTTTTTGTTTTTGCCACCGCCATTCTCAGCCAGTTCTTTTGAGCTTTCCTGCTTTCTTCGCCCAGTCTTCAACGCGAAGAAAGATGTACAGGCCCAGGGGCATCAGCACAGTGCCCATAAGCACTAGAATGACTAATTCGTGTGAAACATCTGCCAATGGCGCCCCGGCCAGATGATTTTCATGCGATCCAGCTTGCCCGATGCCGATCAATTTCCGGCACGCGGAGAGCGTATAGGTGGCTGGAGACATTGCCGAGAGCCACTGCATCCATTTTGGCAGAACGTCGATGGGATAATAAACGCCCGACACAAGCAGAAGCGAGCCCTGAAATATATGCGTTGCTTCTGCACCGCGTTCCGCACTCATTACAGGAAAGACCGCGGCCATCAAGCCGAGACCTACAAACGCTGCCGTACTAACCGCAACAACCACCAATGCACCCGCAATGTTCGCTCCGCGAAGTTGCAAGTTGGTAAACATCATCAATCCGAAAAGCACTATCATGCTTGTCACGATGCTGTTTGCAAGCGAGTAAAGGCTGACACCAAACAAGTGAATCAACCTGGACACAGGCGCCATGAAGGTGTACTCCAACGTGCCTTCCCAGCGTTCATAAGCGATCGACATCGCAATCTCGTTATAGAGCCACGAAAGGTAATTCCATAAGAGCGCACCTACGACCAACGTCAGTGTTAGCTGGTAGTCGCGGGCCGCAACGCCAATCAAAGCGACTGTCGCAGAAGTAACAAGCGCGTAAAAGTTAAAGACAATCACCCACGATATATATCTTCGCGAGAGGTGATACCCGCGGAATAAGAAGGCCCACGTTTGCCGCATCACTGTTTCCATTGTTTTACTCCACACTAACCGCTTCCGGCTCAGAGAGTTGCTCGCCGGTTAAGGTAATGAATGCATCATCGAGACTCGTTGCCTTTGCCAGTTGAATAAGTTCCTGCGAAGTTCCTTCGGCGACGAGTTTTCCCTGCGCAAGAAAACCTATTCGAGCGCAGAGACGTTCGGCTTCACCCATGTCATGCGTCGTTAGCAGAATCGTCGTGCCTTCACGAAGCCGGAGGTCTTCAAGGAACGACTGCACATCGCGCCTACTCTTCGGGTCGAGCCCCGTTGTAGGTTCATCGAGCAGCAAAACTGGGGCGTTGATGACCAGTGCGCGAGCAATACTGATCTTTTGCTGCATCCCACGGCTCATTTCTTCCAAGGGAGTTGAAAAGCTGGTGTTCTCCATGCCGAGTTTCTCAAGGATATGCTTTGCCCGCTGTTCGGCAGCACGAGCACTTTGTCCATAGAGCAATGCTGAGTAGAGAAGATTCTCGCGGGCTGATAGCTTCTTATAAAACGCGGCGTCGACACTCACGCGCCCGATGATCCGCTGCACGTGTTCCTGTTGTTTTGGCAATGAATAGCCGAGGACGTTGACCTCACCGCTATCTGCGATCAGCAGAGTCGAAAGAATGCGTATTAAGCTTGATTTTCCGGAGCCGTTGGGACCGAGCAATCCATAGGTCTCGCCTTTGACGACGTTAAACGAGACGCCGTCAATAGCCCAAACACGCGACGACTTCAAAAATCCGTCCCGTTTCTTGAAACTCTTGCGCAGATTGCGAACTTCAATTGCCTGTGTTGGCATGATCACCTCCAAAGCGGACCGCGAAGTGCTCCGCTTGTATACACTGATGGATTGTGTTGGAAAGTTTTGAGAGGAACTGATAGAGGCGTGACGTGCGAACACACATCTGTGGGCCACTCGATTGCGGCAGACAGAAGTAACGCTGTCTCTAATCAGTTACAAATGCGGGTTCAACATTTTCATCACCTTAAACGTGAGACTAGCGAAAGGCGGTTCGCTTTGCAAGTGGAGTATGACGTATGTCGTTGGTTCAATTTTCCACCGGCGCTCTTCTATCACACATAAACTTCGCAAACGCACTCAAGTGGTTGGAGTTGATGCCGCACAACTTTTCGCACTATCAAGCGAACAGAACTCAACGACGGCCGTGCGCGATCTTAATGGCTTCTGGTAGAGCACGAAGCCGCAACATCGAAATCACACCAAACAACGGACCGAGAGCGAGAAGGATGAAAGCATAACGCCAGCTCGTTAAGTGGACCACTTTCGGTATCAACTCGATCGATACGGTCGTTAACAGAAAACCTAAACACGTTTGCAGCGTGAGGGCTGTACCGATGTACTGCTGGTCACCAAGTTCAGTAACACAAGTCGAAAACTGCGCAGAATCGGCAACGACAGTCGCACCCCAAATCGCCGCCACAAACAACAATACAAAGGGATTGCCACCGAACAACAGCCCCACGACTAAACAACAGCTACCGCTGATTGCCATGGCCCACGACGTTACGATGGTGCGCCCGATTCGGTCGGCGATCAAACCTGCCACTACACACCCAATGGCTCCGCTCCCAATCACAACAAAAGATCCAACCTCCGCCAGAGCTCCGGGCCTCCCCCGTGCGGCCAAACTCGCCCGAATCATTACGGGAGTCCAGGTCCACAT
This sequence comes from Pyrinomonadaceae bacterium, assembly GCA_046262775.1. GTDB lineage: Bacteria > Acidobacteriota > Blastocatellia > Pyrinomonadales > Pyrinomonadaceae > PSRF01. The sequence continues at coordinate 65,956 of JBHEMC010000010.1, forward strand.
TGCGTAGAGTTCCCACATGTGACCGAAGTAACCAAAGTTTGCGAGCCGCACGCCACGGTTATGAAAAATCTTGATTACCTGCTGCCAATCAAAGCGTGCCCGCGGCAACACATATGGCCCGTCAGAAACAAAAAACAAAACAATTAATGCGCCGACAATTGCTAGTCCGGAAACAGCGAGAACGTTGTGCTGCCATTTAGCAGCGCCTATAGCGTTGATCAAATAAGGTGACGCTTTACCAAGGGTAAGTGCGCCGACGAGAACGCCCAATGCCATGCCGCGCGACCGCCGAAACCACGTCGCCATCATCTTCATGCCAGGTGGATAGACGCCTGCGAGGCACATGCCTGTAAGGAACCGCAAAAATATCCCAGTGGTTGGGCCATTCGAATAAGTAGCAAATACTGCGTTCGTGATACCTCCAAGAAGCGCAGCTACAGCAAACAGATAACGAGCGCGGATGATATCGGCCAGATTCAGCAACGCACTCAGTAGTGTGCCAAAGACAAATCCAAGCTGGACGGCGATTGTTAACCAACCTGCTTGAGATTCGGTCAGCTGCCACTGGATGCGCAGTGCTGGAACGACAGCGGATGCACTGAACCAAAGCGACATGGAGAGGAGTTCTGCGATCGAAAGCAGTGCAAGAGCGCGCCATCTTCTCTGGTCAGGCACGTCAATGGGGTTGTTTACAACTCCTTCAATCGCACTCATTAGGTGGCGAGGATACTACAAGGAATCTTTGTCAACGCGAAGCGTATATGAAATCAACTCCGAGTATGCGGCGTAGCTTCCATCTTCAATCGGTACTTTCGTTGATTTTTGATTGCATGCAGTGCAAGAAGATTTAGTTGGGAGATGGTCCAGGAGCTTGAAAGCTTAAGAACTAAAGCGAGCAGCGTCAAAAGTTCTTATAAAACGAGCAGCCGCGGTAAAAGCACGGCCCGGCCACGCACTCCAAGAGGGCAGGTATTAGACTTAGTTGTGGAGTAACAAGTTTTATTTTTGCTCTATCGGAAGACCGGCCTTGACGGCAGCATCGAAACCGCCATACAGCGGATGGACATTGTGGAAGCCCTGCTCCTCGAGTTGTCGCGCCACACTGGCGCTTGAACCTTCGTTTGGTCAAGTGCAGTAAGTAATTATCGTTCGCTCGCGAGGTATTTCCCCACTACGACTTGCGACCTCGTCGGCCGGTATGCGAACAGCGCCAGCAATTTTTGTTTCTGCCTCTGCCCAGGCCTTCGGATTACGGGTGTCAACAAACGTAAACTGCTCGCCTCGTTCAATGCGTTCCTTAATCTCGTCAGCTGTTACTCTGGTTGCTTCCATCGTCACTCTCCTCACTGGTTTTATGCATTTAAGTTAGGACGACAGTTTTGTGAAAGTGTCAAGAAAGTCCACAGATTGCGCGACATCTACCAATCCAGGGAAGGTCGTTAATAATCCTATCGAATTTCCGTTGAAATGCGTCTATTCCGTGCCACTGTCGACCTGCTGCCTATAACGCTCCGCTACACTCAACCAAAACGGAAACAATCCCATTCAGCCCGGCAGCGTCATCATCGTCGAAATGCCCAAACTGCGGACTATCGAGATCCAGCACCCCTAAAAGGTGCTGTTGCTTTTCGATCGGAACCACGATCTCTGAATTTGAGGCACTGTCGCACGCAATGTGACCGGGGAATTCGTGCACGTTCGGAACTATGAGTGTCTGCCGTTGATTCGCGGCAACTCCACACACCCCTTCGCCAAGTTCTATTCTCATGCACGCCGGTTTCCCCTGGAACGGTCCGAGTACGAGTTCGCCACCGCGCAATAGATAAAAACCGGCCCAGTTCAAATCAGGTAAGGAGTGATAGATTAACGACGCACAGTTTGCGGCGTTAGCGATGAAGTCTCTCTCACCTTCAACCAAACTGCGAAATTGCCCGATCAGATCTGAATAGAAGTCTCTTTTCGACATGATTACTCGGCAGCGGCCCGAATCGTGATTACCACCGATTTCGAGACCGGCGTATTACTCTTCGCTGCGACGTCACGCACCGGCACCAACACATTTGCTTCAGGAAAATAAGTGGCGGCGCAACCACGCGGAATGTCATAGGACACGATCGTGAAATGCCGCGCCAGTCGTTCTTCGCCTTCGAAGTGGCTGACCAGATCGACAGACTGCCGCTCTTTCAATCCAGCCTTGTCAATGTCCTGCTGGTTCAGGAAGACAACACGCCTACCGTTACTGATTCCTCGATAGCGATCGTTCGCGCTGTAAATCGTCGTATTAAACTGATCGTGACTGCGAATGGTCATCATCAAAAACTGATCAGGACGAAGTTGATGGTCCGGCAGCGAATGAACTGTAAACACAGCTTTGCCCGTTGGGGTTTTGAACATTCGCTCCCGTGCAGGATTTGGAAGATAAAAACCGGGCGGCTGCCGAACGCGATCGTTGTAGTTTTCGAACCCCGGAATTACTCTTTCAATCAGATCACGGATCCGGTCGTAATCGTCAGCCAGCCCCTCCCAGTCAACAGCACTGCCGGAGCCGAGAGTCGCCTGCGCCAGGAGCGCAACGATTTGTGGCTCACTTAACAAGTGTGGCGACGCTGGCTCGAGCCGCCCTTGCGACATCTGTACGACACCCATGGAATTCTCAGAACTAACAAACTGCAGTCCTCTTTTTTGCAGGTCGATTTCGGTCCGACCAAGACATGGCAGTATGAGAGCCTGATCCCCTGTGATCAGATGTGCACGATTCAGCTTTGTCGAGACATGTGCAGTCAATCGGCAACGCTTCAGCGCATCGGCCGTAAACTCCGTATCCGGTGTTGCTGAAATGAAGTTACCTCCTAAGCCAAAAAAAATCTTTGCCAGGCCATCGTGCATTGCCTGAATTGATCGCACGGTATCGAACCCATGTTTCCGAGGCGGCTCGAAGCCGAACTCTGCGCCTAACTTGTCGAGGAATGCAGCTGATGGTCGCTCCCAAATCCCAACCGTGCGATCGCCTTGCACATTGCTATGGCCGCGCACGGGACACAATCCCGCACCCGGTTTTCCTATCTGGCCCCGCAATAATGCTAGGTTAACGATCTCCTGAATGTTGTCGACTGCGTTGCGATGCTGCGTCAGCCCCATGGCCCAGCAGATGATCGTTCGGTCCGACTCCACAAAGATTTTTGCCGCGGTGTCTATTTGTGCTTTCGCGACACCACTTTGTTCAACTATATCGTCCCACGAGACTTCATCAATAGCATTCCGGTATTCTTCAAATCCTGTGGTGAAGTCTCTCAGGAATTGACGGTCAATCACCTGGCCCGGGTTTCTGTCCTCCACTGCCAGGACGCTCTTGCTGATGCCTTTGAGTAAGGCGACGTCACCGTTGATCTTGACCTGCAGGAATAAATCGGCGAGGGGAGTCCCGGACCCCAGCAGACTCAGAACCTCCTGAGGGTGTTTGAAACGGGTCATGCCAACTTCAGGCAGCGGGTTGATGTGGACCAGCTTGCATCCGTTTCGCTTTGCACGCTGCAATGCGGTCAGCATACGGGGATGATTGGTTCCGGGATTTTGACCGATGACGAAAATAGCTTCCGCGCGATTGAAATCTTCGAGTGTCACAGTCCCTTTTCCCACGCCGATCGTTTCGCTAAGTGCGGCGCCACTCGATTCGTGACACATGTTCGAGCAGTCGGGAAGGTTATTCGTGCCAAACTGTCTGACGAATAACTGATAAAGGAAAGCCGCCTCGTTGCTGGTGCGTCCGGAAGTGTAAAAGACTGCCTGGTCGGGATAGTTCAGCGAGTTTAGTTCTCCTGCGATTAATTCGAATGCATCGTCCCACTCGACGGGCTCATAATGAGTGGCATTGCGACTCAGAAGCATTGGCTCAGTTAAGCGCCCCTGCGCGTTCAGCCATTCATCCGATTGCAAACTGAGATCGGCAACGCTCCACTGGCTGAAAAACTCCGCCGTGACTCGCCTGGTTGTCGCCTCATCAGCAACATGTTTCGCACCGTTCTCACAGAATTCGAAGTGCGAGCGTGAAGCGTCAGGTTCGGGCCAGGCGCAACCGGGACAATCGATGCCGGCAGGTTGATTCAGGCTGAGCAAGATACGCGAACCGCGCACGGGTCCCATTTCAGACCAGGTGCTTTTGAGCACTGTCAGTATTGCGCGGATACCGCCGGCGATTTTGGGGCGGTCTACTATTTTCGGACGAGTCTTCTCCTCCGGCGGTTGCGCTGCGACATGCTGATGTTTATCGAATGGTGACGACATTTTAGACTAAACCGCCGGTCAGCTTGAGAACTTGAACAATTTCAACTCAGCGGTTGCATCTCGTTAAAATCACGAGCGCGTAGGTAAAAGAAACTTTAAGTTGACCCCAATCTGCTGAAGTTTCTGAGAAGGAAGGGGTCAAGCGCAGCGCGACCCCGCTCCATTTCCATCAACCACCCAGCTTCACCCTGAACCACTCAATTTACATCAATTTAACTGTCAGGGTTTAAGTGCTAGTGAAAATTGCAAAGGCTTTAGTGAAGCTTGGGCGGGGTCGCGCTGCGCTTGACCGCTTCCTGACCTGAGATTTTCCCCCTGACCTAAAATTCTTTGGAGAGTCAAAGAAGCTTAACCTCCTGGCCGATTCGCAACACTCCTCCGCGCAAGACACGAGCGTAAACGCGCGAGAATCCCGGATTATCCTTCTGCGAGATCCGCTGATACTGGCCATCGACAAACGATTCTGGAATCGACTTACATGGCGAGGTGTAGCTGGTTATCTCCACTTCTACTTGGTCACCCAACAGAAGTAGCAATCCTGGTCCAACTCGCGACCAGTCAACACCTGACAGCGTTACATTCTCACCAACGGACCCCGGAAATATCGGATGACCTTCAGTCTGTAGTTCTACAATACGCTCCAATGAAAAGAGGCAAAGCGCCCGGTCGGGTCCACCATGGATGTGCGGAAAGTTATGCGAGTCGCCGGCGAGACCCAGCTCATCGACAACACCTTCGTAGATT
>JBHEMC010000011.1:0-66796 GCA_046262775.1 Pyrinomonadaceae bacterium
ACATGAAACTAACCATCCTCGGATAAGGCACATCAATTCCGCACGGGCAACGCGCAGCTTCAGCATATTGGTTGGAAACTTCCGGCGGTTCGATTCTCCTGGACGTAATTGTTGATGCACTTCATCGAATGGCCGAGAATATCGACTGGATAAACCGTCCACGTAATTTGGATGAGTCACTTCCATCTGGATCACTTTGGCGATCTCGCTCCTTTTCTTTTTGCGATGCGCACAGCACGACACACCGTCTCTCGAAGTAAGGCATTAATTATCGCTGGAGGCCGTGGACTGCGCAGCCTACTGAAAACAATAGATGATGCCGGTAATTACAACCTCACTAGTCAGTCGTTTGCCGTTCTCATTAAGGAAGTCGATCCAGAAAGCGATTTTGAATTGCTGCCGGGCATAACGGCGCGGGCTATCTCAACTCCGCATCGCCCGGAAAGCCTGGCACTTCGGTTGACTGACATTGACGGCAAGAAACTTGTGTATACGTTAGACACCGGGTTTTCTGAAAACCTTAATACGTTTGCCACAGCAGTCGACCTCCTGCTGATGGGATGTTCCTGATTCGGTACTCATACTGAATCCATCCCCAAGTAATGTGTTAGATTACGACCACGCGTTTACTCTACCTGGGGGACAACAAGCGTGAAATGTCGAAATTGCGGGCGGCGCGCTGGATGGATCCGTACTCGGTGTCCCGCCTGCAAGACCAAGTTACTGCAATGGTATCTGATGGCTGGCATCACTCTTGGCGTTGGGATATACGCTCTCGCCCTCGTCTTGGAAAAAATCGTTTGATGATAATTTGAAATATTAATGAGTTGGTGTTTTAGCCGCTTCACTCGGAACGCTGGCGTCTTTGCTGTTTTTTATAATGCTTTGCCCGTGAGTTAGCGGGCGAGACGCGCTTCCAAACCACAAAACAGACTTCGCATTAATCGCCAGGCGCCAACATCAAACTGCTGGATTCAATGTTCACTCTTCACCTGACTCCCCACTCCCACAGTCCGTACGACACCTTCTTGTCTACAGGTTTGCCGGATTGTTTAAGTGAAAGCATGATCTGGCCGCGATGATGCGATTCGTGAGAAACGAGATAGCAGAGGAATGCCGCGACGTGAGGTTTGAAGCCCTTCACTTTGCCGCCGTTCACCGCACTCTTTACAAGCAAATCTCCGACCGCCTTTGAGGAAGCTACCAGCGACTTACGCAGCAGCTTCCCGTCGCCTGTCTCTTCAAGCTTTTTCAAACCCTTCAAGAGATCCGGCGCAGCAACCTTCAACCACATGAGCCGCACGTTGTGTAAATGAGCGAACTGTTCGCCAACACTGCGACCCTTTGATGCAGATTGGCATTTCAAACCATCAGAATCGATTGCGTCTAACAAATACAGATTGATCCGGTTGTTTATCTCCCAGCTGTCCGCAAATTGCCTTTCGTCCATATCTGCCTTTCCACTGAAAAGGAAGACGGTGAGTTCGCCCTTTTGAGAGCTCACCGCCTGCGTGATGTGGTGTAACCAAATGGGAACAGTAGTACTAGTGCACGCGCACCACGACGCTGTTGATCTGTAAAGCGTTCCCAGTTGCCCGTTGCAATTCGGCAATCGACTTGTTGAGATCCGTTTGCGCGCGCAACTCATTCCCACGCGCTGTCGTTAAAGCGGTCTGACGCTCGAGTACAAGGAATACAGTCGATTGGCCCGCCTCCAACTTTCGCTGTTCGCTTGTGTACTGTTGCTCACTTGCATCACGTGCGGCGACCGCGGCGCGTAATCTCGCCTCAGCACTCCGCATCGACTGCAAGGCATTACGCACGTCCACTTGTATAGTCTGCTCCAATTGTTCACGCTGGGTGGCAATCCGCTGACCTTCCACAATAGCGCGACCAAATTGAGCTTCGGCAGTCCGGTTGCGCAAAGGGAGATTGATCTGTACACCAACTCTAAAGTTACTGAAACGGTTCGCGGCCAAATTCTGAATTGACTGCGCATAGCTGCCAATCAGTTCCGGAGAAATTGTTTGGGCAGGTGGCGGTGGTAAAGCGTCGAACCCTGAGTTAACCAGCAGCCGATTCACTGCGTCGCGCAATTGGACCGACGATGCCGTAAGCGGATTCACGCCGCTGCTGAGTGTTCCAGCGAGACCGACAATTCCGTAACTTCCGACCAAATCAACCGCAGGCTTTTCCTGCTCGCGAAAATATCGCTGGTCGATTTCATTGATCTCTTTCGCCACCGTTGATTGCTGAAGCTCTGGCCTGTTCTCCATCGCTGTCTTCAACGAGTCTGTCAAGGAAATCACCGGTACAACCAACTCGACAGCATCTGTCGGCACTATTGATTCACTCCACAGTTCCGACTGGCGGTTGACCGCGATTAAATTCTTCAGATTGTTCTCTGTACGCGAAACCTCCTCGAGTGCGCTAAACACCGACTGTTCAAAACCGGAAATTTGGGCTTCCGCGGCCACGATGTCGATGGGCGCCAATTGCCCTTCCGCGACCATGCGTTTGTTATGTTCCAACTGCGAGCGTGCATCGCGGACCGCATCCCGCTGGATCTGCAGGTTTTTCAACGCAAATACAAGATCCCAGTATGCGCGCTGCACATTCGTGATCGTTTCAATCGCGCGTTGTCGAAATTGGGCGTCGGTGAGCGAGAGGTTCTTGCGAGCGATTTCTATCTGTCGCCGGCTGTTGTCGAATTTCAAACCGCGCAATAGCGGTTGCGTGTAGTTAAACGTCAGGGCCGTCGGATACTGGGGATTTAGCGCTGCGAATTGGTTGTTGGTGGTCAGCCTAATCGATGAAAAATCCAGATGATAACTACCACCCAACTTCGGCAGTAGACCTTCTAAACGCGCAGTTCCGGTGTAATCCGTCTGCGTTGTAGAACCATTCGAGCCGCCACTCAAAAAACTCGAAATAGGATTCTCTAACCGTTCGTAGAATGATGTAGTTATCAGACGAGGGTCGTAAGCCCCACGCGAACCGAGCAGATCAAACTCCGCGATTCTCACGTTCTGCCGAGCAACTTCAATGTCTTTGTTGTTTTCCAGCGCCAGCGAAAGAGCCTCTCGCAGCGTCAATGGGTACTGGTGGTCCATGTCGACGCCGACTCGACCCAGTTCCGGTAGTGGCTTCTGTTGTGCGCGAAATTCTGAGGCAACCGCCGGAACAGCAAGCTGCTGCGTCTGGTCGCCTGTTGCAGAACTTGTTGGCTGCTGCTGTGCATAGCTGCTCGATGCAGTACTAGCAGTTAACGAGAACATCGCCATCACGACGAGACACGGTCGAACCATAGCCGCTCTGGATGTATGGATCAATTGAAAAAACTCTTGCTGCATATGGATTGATAAAAACCTCAATGCCTTGATATCAAACTGAATAAAGATGCAGTCGCGCTTGCGGCTTTTCGTCTCGCCCCGCCAAATATAGAAGTAGCAGTTGCACCGATTAGCCCCCACACACGACTCTTTGCTAAATCGTCAAAAAGTGAATAGAAAACTGGAACTGCAAGTAGCGTCAGCAGCAAACATAACGACTGCCCGCCGACGACCAGAATTCCGATGGATCTGTTTGTACCTGAACCGGGACCACTGGAAATCGTGAGCGGCAACATGCCTGCCACGAGGGCGATCGTGGTCATCAGAATTGGTCGCAACCGATTGCGATTCGCGCGAATGATTGCCTCGAGGCGTTCCATGCCTCGCGCGCGTAACTGGTTCGTATGGTCGATTTGCAAGATCGCGTTCTTCTTAACCACACCAAACAACAACAGAAGCCCAAGGCCGGAAAAGACATTTACAGTTTGACCCGTAAACAGAAGTGAGACGATACCGAATGGAATGGCGAGTGGCAGCGTCAGTAGAATTGTTATCGGGTGAATAAAGGACTCGAACTGCGCAGCCAGCACCATGTACATGAAGACGAACGATAGAACGAACGCGAGCATAAAGTAATAACCCGCACGTCCAAGTTCTTTTGAGCGCCCCGCGAGTCCGGTTTTATACGCAGGATCGATGTTTATTTCCTTCGCAAATTCGTTCAGCTTCTGAATGACTGCTGCCTGCGAGCCGCCAGGCTTAACGTTACCAACCAACATCACCTGTCGCTGTCGGTTCAGGCGATCGATCGCGGATGGACCTGTGCCCTCCTCAACCTTGACGACGTTGTCCAAACTCACCCAGCCGATTTTGGACGACGACACGATCATTCGTTTCAAACCTTCGACACTTGCACGAAATTCACCGATGGCTCGTACACGTACGTTGTATTGATCGGTGCCTGCGTTGAACGTCGAAACTTTTTGTCCCGCGACCAGCGTATTCAACGCCTGCGCGATGTCGCCCACTCTGACACCCAGGTCAGCCGCTTTAGCACGATCGATTTCGACGCGCAACTCTGGTTTGCCGGTGATGAGGGTTGAGTCGGCATCGACCACATCTGGAATCGTCTTCAGTTTCGCCAGCAACGCGTCGGAGTACTCCGTCAGCTTCGCGAGGTCTGGCCCTCCAATGACGTATTGGATGTCAGCATTGCGGAAGCCACCGCCGGAGATGGCCGCCACCTGTTGCACACTCGTGCGAAGTTCGTTCGGATGTTGCTTGAGATAGTTTCCGAGAATTTCGGACCGAGCGCGCAGCATCAAGGTCTGTTGCGATACTGAGCGCTCTTCAATCGGGGTTAGCTTCACATAAATGGAAGCCACGTTCACCTGTTCCTGCTGACCGCCTCCTATTGTCGTCAAAGTATCGGTAACGCCGGAAAGTTTTCGTAAATCCGTAGCAAGGCGTTCCGCGACTGCTGATGTCGCAGCCAACGTGTAGCCTTCGGGAGCACGCACATTCACTTCAAACTGCGCCTGATCGTCCACCGGCAAGAAGTTCTTTCCAACAAACATGAACAAAGGGACGATGCTGACAATCACGAACAAACACGCAAGTACGACTAGCCATCGATGCGCCATCGACCACGACAACATGCTCGTATATGTCCGATCTATGGGTCTGTAAAAACGAGATTCCTTTGAGCCGTGATCAGACGGTTCAGTTCGGCGCTCGAACCCGCCTTCGCGCTCGTCGTCGCTTCGTTTGATCATTCTAGCTGCCAACATTGGCGTCAGCGTGAACGACACAAGTAAGGAAACGGCGATGGCGAATGCTGATGTTAGTCCAAACGACGACATGAATCGACCGACGATGCCGCCCATGAATCCGACTGGCAGGAATACTGCAAGTAGCGACAGTGTTGTGGCTGTTACCGCGAGTCCGATTTCACGCGTGCCATCGATCGCCGCCTGAAATGGAGGGATTCCCTTTTCTTCGATGAAACGGAAAATATTTTCCAGTACGACAATCGCATCATCGATAACAATACCGACCATCAGAGTTAGTGCCAGCATCGTGATCTGATTTAACGTGAACCCCATCGCCGCCATCAACCCGAAGGTCGCGATCAGCGAAGTTGGAATCGCGATTGCCGCGATCACCGTCGAACGAAAGCTCCAAAGGAAGATAAAAACTACGATGGCCGCGAGAATGCTGCCTTCGATCAGGTGGGTCTGAATCGCTTCTATTGAAGCTTTAATAAATATTGACTGGTCACCAACCACCTCTGTCTTGAACCCTGGAGGCAACGTGAGACTAATCTCTTTCAGCCGCTCTTTCACTGCGTCGGCTACAGCAACTGTGTTTTGACCGGATTGCTTCGACACAACCAGGGTTACAGCAGGCTGCCCATTAAGACGCGCCTCAGTACGTGGTTCCTCCGCGCCGTCCTCTGCATAACCAACGTCACTGAGTTTGACTGCGTAGGTACCGCGATTGGCAACAATCAGTTCATTGAAATCGAGGGGTTCTACAATTCGTCCCATCGTCCGCACTGTTAATTCTCGCGCGCCTTCGTCGACACGGCCCCCAGGCACTTCCATATTCTGCGCACGGACAGCATCTGCTATCTGCGCGACCGTGACATTGAATGCACGCAGTTTGTCGGGATCGACCCAGATTTCAATCTCACGCGTGCGCCCGCCAACCATTTGCACATCGCCGACACCATTAATGGATTCAATTTGCTGCTTGATTTTCTTGTCGGCGACGTCAGTCACTTCACGTAGCGATCGAGGGGCAGAGACAGCGATGCGAACTACAGGAGCAGCGTCGGTGTCGAGCTTTTGCACGATCGGTTGCTCTGCCGTAACGGGGAGATCGTTAACGATTAGATCGATCTTGTTACGCACTTCCTGTGCAGCGATGTCGGGGTTTTTTTCCAGAATGAAGGTTATAAAAACCTGTGAAACACCTTCTACGGATGTTGAGCGGAGTTCGTCAATTCCGGCTATCGTATTTACCGCTCCTTCGATCTTATCTGTTATCTCGGTTTCAATTTCCTGCGGCGATGCACCGGGATTGACGACCGTTACAGTGATCGTTGGCAGATCGATCTTTGGGAAAAGATCCACGCCCAGCGACTTGTATGAGAACAGCCCGACAACAGTCAGACTGAGGATAAGCATCGTTGCGAAGACCGGACGCCGAACGCAAATTTCAGCTAGTTTTTGCATAAAATAACTACGCTCTTCGGACGACTTCTATTGCCCAACAGCCAGACCGTCACTGAGTTGCTCAACATTACTCGTTGCAACTAACTCGTCAGCCATAACCCCCGATTTAATCTGCACCAAATCACCCTCCTTTTGTCCGACCTGGACCAACCGCTGCTCGGAATGTCCATCCTTGATCACAAAAACGCGGCTGACGCCTGACTCTGTGAGCAGGGCCCGTGACGGAACCAATACGGCGGCAATCGGACGAGGCTGGAGGATGCGAACGGTCGCAAACTGCCCGGGCTTCAGAGCACCTGAACTGTTATCAATCTCGGCCTCGACTGTCAGCGTGCGAGAAGTGGAAGAAACATTTGGAGCAATACGCGCGACGCGTCCATTGAAGGTTTTGTCGGGCCACGCACTTGTTGTCATCGATACCGATTGGCCGACATGAATCTCAGCGATTGCCTGCTCGGGAATATCGATGCGGACTCGCAATGGGTTGATACGAACAATCGTCGCCACCTTCTGTTGCGGCGATACGTACTCACCAGGGTCGGCGGTTCGTTCGACAACGTAGCCATCGATGGGCGAAGCAATAACGGCGTATGACAAGCTTTTTCGCGCGAGTGCCAACTGTGCCTCTGCATTCGCGACGTTGGTTCTCGCAACTTCTACGGCCGCATAGTTCTGTCGGGCCTGGGCGAGAATCGCGTCGTGCTGCTGTTGCAGTTGATCTCGCTGTGCTTTTTGCTGATCGTAGAAAGAACGCGACACGTCTCCTGATTCGATCAACTTCTCGGCACGCTTCATATTCTTTTCGGCGAGATCCAGGGCTACTCTTGCTGCAGCTACTTCGGCAACCCGATTCGGGTCAAACGTCTGTCCCGGCCTCAACCCAATTTTTTCTTCGGCTTGTCGCACGGCAGCTTTGGTTTGCTCGAGTTGTGCAACTGACTGGTCGACTCGCAGCTTCAACTCCGAATCATCGAGACGGACAATCATTTGGCCCCGCTTCACATAACTGCCGATATCGATCCCGAGTGCAACAACTTTTCCCGAAGTTTGTGGCGCAACATCGGTCTGTTCATCGCCTGCCAGGCTACCTGTTGCTTCAAAGAATGAGGGAAGCTCGCGCGAGATTGCCGCGGCTGTAGTCACTTCTACTGCAGTCGCTGGCGCAGCAGCATTAGCCTCATGGCGAACATTTGCTTTGGAGCCTCCACACGAGATGGCAAAAACGGCAAGTGCTGAAGACAGGAGCATCAAGCCGAGAGACTTTAACTGGCTGGGAGATAACATGTTCGTTGATTATTCCTGGCTATTTATTTTTGCGTTTCGGAAAGCGCTTTGATGTTTTGACGATCCGAAGCGATGCCGTGCAGCAAAATGTAAGTAAACTGCTTCGCAGCAGTCTCGTTCGAGACAGTTAGTAGTCTTCGTTTTGGATCCCACAGATTGTTGTTGAGCGAATGATGCATAACCATGCCGATAAATGCGCGAACTACCACGGCTGGATCGACTTGAACGAGCGCACCCTGTTTTTGCCGGCGTCTTATGTAATCACCAAGTGAGTCATAAACTCTGCGTACAAATTCGTCGAAAAACATCTGCGCGAGCTCGTGCTTCTCCAGTGCCGAATGAAGCAGGAGTCGCTGGAATTCCGGATCCTTTTCGTGATGCTGCAAAGCGCCGAGTGCCAGGCCTTCAAAAACGGCCTGATCGTCCTGGCGCTCCAACGCGTCAGCGAGAATACACGCAGGGTCGAACGCGCCGCCGGAGCAAGCTTTATGGTCGAGGATAGCGGCGTACAGCTCTTCTTTGGTTGCGAAGTGCCGGAACACCATAGCCTCGGAAACACCAGCCGCGTGAGCAATCTCCTTGGTTGTGGTACCGCGGAATCCTCTTTCGGAGAACAAGCTTTCAGCGATAATCAGGATCTGTAAGCGTCGCTTTTCTCCAGCCATACGCGTCAACGTGCCGCCAGCAGGCTGTTCGTGGTGCGAAATATGTTTACTCACTCAGTTTTTGAAGGTCTCTTTCTTATCGGTCAAAGTAAGTACTTACTTACCATTACTAAGAATGTGCTGTCAAGCGGGCAAATGTCGAATCCGACGAGATAGTGGGTCACGCCGAGACTAGAGACCCGCAATCCCGCCGGACTAACGTCCATCGAGAGCTAAATCCACATATACGACGACGCTTGTACGCTGCACTGGTGATGTCGCTCAAGCGTTGTACTGAACTCGACCTGTTACTCAAACAAGCTTGTACCCTTTCGCAACAAGAGCGCGACATGGACACAAAATTTTTATTGATAAATGTAATTGACATGCCCGGTTAGTTATTACGGAGGTCGGCACATGTCTTGCTCAACCGTGAACGGAAAGCTCTGACGATTAAAAGGAGGAATTCTGCAATGCCAGAAAATGGAAGTCTCAACGAAACACCCACCGGTGCAGCAACAGGTTCGGCAGCCGCTACTGCGTCCGGATTTGCGCAAACCGCGCAAGATTACGGTCAAAAGATTACCGAGGTCGCGACACAAGCAAAAGATTATGTGAGTGACAAAGTTGCTGTAGTTGGCGACAAAATTAAGGACCTTCAAAACGTCGATCTCGGGGAACTTGCAGAAAACGCAAAAGAGTATGCGCGGCGAAAACCGGGTCAGGCGATCCTGATTTCTGCGGCCGCAGGCTTGTTACTCGGGCTGGCAATCCGGGGCCGTAGGTAGTGAACTGCGGAAGATCATTTTTAACAGGGGGGAACAAAGATGGCGGCGACCAGGGACAGTTTGATTGTGACGGGCGCACCTGACACAGAAAGTTTGCCGGGTTTGCTGACCCGATTGGGCGACGACGTGATGCAGCTCATCAACACGCAGCTTACGTTGTTCAAAGTTGAAATAAAGGAGGAAGCGAGCGCCTACATCCGTAGTGCGATCGTGATTGGTGCCGGAGCCGTCGTTGCGGCTATTGGATTCGCTTTACTGAATGTGGCTATTGCATTCGGAGTCTCGACTCTTTTTGCTCAGGCGAATTTGAGTCAGCCGGCGAGCTACGCACTCGGATTTGTAATTACCGGAATATTCTACCTGATTGTTGGTGGAATCATGGTGATGGCGATCAAAAGCCGACTTGCGAAACAACCTCTCGTGCCAAACAGAACCGTAGAAGAACTCAGAAAGGATAAGCAATGGCTGAAGAACGAACTCTAGGATTGGCTCGGGCGCCTGAATCTACTGAAGACGTCTCGAAAGAAGATCTTCAGCGGCGGATGGATCAAGCGCGCCATTCAATCTCAAACACAGTAACGGAGATCAAGGAAACAGTGGCAAATCAAGTGCAGGCAGTGAAAGATACTCTCGATTGGCGCGAGCAATACAGGAGGAGACCCGCAGCGTGGAGCCTCGGAGCACTCGGCGTCGGATTCGTTGCCGGATACGGTATCGCAGCAGCAATTAAAGGCGACGGAAATGGCCATGCTGTCGAGGGGCATACTTTCGATCTGTCATCATCGACCACACGCGCGTACGCAGCGCAGCCAATCATTGGCGAGCCCGCAAGTGTGCGGTCACCTGCGGAAGCGAAGTTGGATACATTCGATGAAACAGACGAAGAGGAAGATGCTGGACCGGGGATATTTGAGCGATTAACTACGACTCCTGCTTATGATCGAGTACGCCACGAAGTTGCCGGCATTGGAAATAATTTGCTCGAGGAGTTATCGAAAACCGCGAAAAGTGTGGTGATACCGGCGCTGATCAAATCGCTGAAAGATTTTCTCGGCGGACGTCTACCTGGGGCTGAAAACAAACCGGCTTCAGGTACAGCACAATCCGGCGCAGGGCCATCGGACCGTGCTGGTTCGTCGTATCAACCAGTGCTAGATCACAACGGAACGTAGTTAACTGACGCAAACGTAGCGCTGCTTACGGGTAGGCCACGAGCGACAGTTCAGAACTGATTGGGTTCTTTGTGTAGAAACCCTGCCCCGGGCGTTCGCCACGCAGACCTACCGGGGACGTTGCTACAAAGCAGATATAACCGGATAAAGCAGGTGAATGGTTCGCACGTGCGATAGCAATTAATCCCGGATCTTGAGGAGGGGTGGAGGTTTTTATTTCCCCCGCCAGAACACATCAGGGGTTTGGCGGGGATTTTAGGGAATGCCGCCGGGACGTAACGGTAATAAGTTAAGGCGCTATGTTGTAAGTTACATCGTTACCGGCGGCCGTAAGATCAATAGCACAGGAGCGTGGTGACTGAACTGCGTCGCAGAAATCGCCGAGGCTCCTGTTTTTAACCTAACTCTACCTTGCAGCTGGCATCGGTTTTCGCGTTAGCTTTTCATCTCGCGTCGCAGCGTTGTATACGAACGCTGCCATAATTGTTGCCGCCTGCTTCATGTCATCTGCCTGAATTCGATCAAATACGTCCTGATTTGAATGGTGCGTACGGCTGTCGTATTCAATTTCGTCTTGGATAAATTGAAATCCGGGTAAACCGATCGCATCGAACGAAAGGTGATCGGTACCACCTGTGTTCGAGATCGACAGGGTCGCTGCTCCCATATCTCTAAACGGCATCAACCATTGACGGAACAGCGAACGCACGGATTCATTTCCCTGCAGATAAACACCGCGTATTTTGCCGGTGCCATTGTCGAGGTTAAAGTACGAGCTTAGTCGCTCGTATTCCGGTTTCTTCACCAGTACAGGAACTGGTGCAGTTGCGCCAGGGCCACCGCCGTTCCCGCTGCCGTTGCCAATGCCGGCGCCGTTACCGTTGCCGCTTCCGGCGCTATTCGTTGCCGCAGTCGGCGTTTGCATGGATCCGAAATGTTCCGCCACGTATGCCCGCGATCCAAGCAGTCCCTGCTCTTCTCCTGTCCACAATGCCACGCGAATGGTGCGACGAGGTTTCAGACCGAGTGCCTGAATTATTCGTACTGCTTCCATAGCAACTGCAACGCCAGCTCCGTTATCTGTTGCTCCTGTCCCCGAATGCCATGAATCCATGTGTCCACCGAGCATCACAATCTCATCTTTCAAATCGGTGCCGGGTATTTCGGCAATCGTGTTGTAGCCCATCGGATCAGAGTCTTGCCACGCCACTGCAAGGTCCACCGTCATCTTCACCGCTTCGCCCGCCTGAAGCATTCGTGCGATGCGATTGTATTGTTCGATTGAAAGAACGAGTTGCGGCGTAACTTTTGGCGCGCTCTTGTCGTACGGTGGCAGAGTTCTGACCGGCGTTGCATTCGGATCTGCCTGCGGAGGAGCGGGCGGAACGGACGCAGATTGGACGAATAGAGTGCCACCGTCACCACGACTTGGATCTATCAAGACAGCAGCGCCTTCCT
Organism: Pyrinomonadaceae bacterium; assembly: GCA_046262775.1. GTDB lineage: Bacteria > Acidobacteriota > Blastocatellia > Pyrinomonadales > Pyrinomonadaceae > PSRF01. The sequence goes on from JBHEMC010000011.1 coordinate 11,918, forward strand.
GTTGAAAGAAACGCAACTTGGCCCCGGCAAATTGAAATGCACCGCGAGCGGCTGGATTGCCGCCCTGAAAGTTGCCGCGTCCCGCTAATCTTGGTTCGGGAGCATCTGCCAGCGCGAGTAAATTTTTTTCATCGCGACGAGTACCAAGTGCTTCGAAGTGAGCAGGCACTTCCCTCATCGGCGCAGTTAAAACGATTTTGCCGGCCAACTTTCCTTTGAATTTCTCGAGATCAGCCTCGTTACGTGCGTCGACGTAAACCACTTCTGCCGTTAAGGGCGCGTCGAACCCCGGAGACCATGCTTTCGGGTACGCAATCAGCGGGATGTCTTGCGGCTCCGATACCTGAACTGAGAATCGTTTCAAACTCCAACCTCTGCCGAACGGTCCCCACGCTTCAAGATGACCATTCTGCAAACCCCACTTCGTCATCTGATCGCGCGTCCACTCGTTCGCCCGTTTCATATTTGGTGAAGCGGTTAGTCGTGGTCCAATAACATCACTTAGATAACTGAGCGTTTGCATCACCTGTGACCGATTCATACCCTCATCTTTGATTCGTTCAATCGGATCGTTTGGGTCTGGGGCTGGAGCCTGCGGCCCCGCGGGTCTGGCAGCAGAAGCTTGCGGCGTTTGCGCCCACAAAGCACCGGGTGACACCATCGAGATCAAAAGCAGCACGACCGCTGTGCGGCGCCGTAGCATCATGATAGTTCTCCTCGAGTTATTTGTTTTTGACTGCAGGAAATTGCACCTACGGAAGAAGAATGGATTGGACGGCGCTAATACTGCACCGTCGCCGGTCAGAATTCAAGCGAGATCAGCGAGTCGCTCTGATTTCAGTTGGCTGGTTTGGAGGCTCTACTGCGTTAGAACGGAATCCGCAATCTTCATTCGCACAGTAGCGGAACGTGCCCTGCTTCTTAGTAGTCTTTTCGAGCAGAAAAGGCGCACCACAATTCGGACAGATCTCAATCACCGGCTTGTCCCAATAAACGACTTTACAATTCGGGTATTCAGAACAACCATAAAATGCTTTGCCACGCTTCGACTTCTTCACTACCAGTTCGCCCTTGCAACCTGGTCGTGGACACGACACACCGGTAGTCTCCTGTTTAATGTACTTACATTTCGGATAATTTGAGCACGCGATGAACTCGCCATAACGACCGACTCGCCTTACTAATTGTGCGTTGTCTACGGGACATTTCTCGTCGAGTATCACTGGAGCCGGTGCGGCCACGCCGCTTTTTGCAATCTTGCGAATGTTCCGACACTCAGGATAACCGGTGCAGCCCAGGAATGGTCCAAAGCGACCACGCTTTAACTGCATCTGTTTGCCGCAGAGTTCGCAGACTTCTGGTTCCGGCGATCCTTCGCTTGCAGTTTGAGAATCACCATCGACGCCGTCAGTACCTGCAGGCGTCTCTGCGTCGCGGGTAGCTTCGCAATTCAGACATTTGAGATAAGGGCCGAACCGTCCCCACTTCTGCACCATTCCGATTGCCCCGCACTTCAGACAAATCTCGTCAGTGGGTTTGTTTTTTTCCTTGATGTCTTTGATATAGATCTTGAACTTATTCAGGTCACCTTCAAACTTGTCATAAAACTCGCGTAAAGCGGCAGTCCATTCAATTTTACCTTCTTCTATGTCGTCGAGCTCTTCTTCCATTCGTGCCGTGTAGCTCTCATTGAAAAGGTCGTCGAAGCCGCCCTCGATCAGTAGATCGTTGACGGTCTTACCTAGAGCTGTCGGATGGAAGCGTCCCTGCATCTTTTCGACATATTCCCTTTCCTGAATGGTCGACATGATAGCCGCGTACGTCGATGGCCGGCCAATGCCCTTCTCTTCCAGAGCTTTCACGAGAGTAGCCTCGGTATAACGCGGTGGCGGTTCTGTAAAATGTTGTTCAGGCGTTAATGAATTGAGCTTTAGCGTCTCGCCTTTCTGCACAAGTGGGAGACTTCTCTCAGCTTCATCGTCATCCTCCGACTTTTCGTCTCGGCCTTCCTGATACACTTTCAAGAACCCGTCAAACTTCTGCACAGAGCCCGTCGCACGAAATACGAAGCGTCCCGCTTCGATGTCGATAGTTGTTTGATCAAAGACAGCAGCATTCATCTGCGAAGCCACGAACCGCTGCCAGATCAATCGATAGAGTTTCAGCTCTTCAGGGTTTAAAAACTGCGAGAGTGAGTCGGGCGTGCGTGCCACTTCCGTCGGACGAATAGCTTCATGGGCATCCTGCGCGTCCTTTTTGGAACGATAGTGCACCGCTTTTTCCGGTACGTAGGCAGCGCCGTATTGACGCGAGATAAAATCGCGCGCTTCCTGCAGTGCGGTCTCAGAAACCCTAGTAGAGTCTGTTCGCATGTAGGTGATTAAACCCACGGCACCTTCTGAACCAAGTTCCACTCCCTCATATAGTTTCTGCGCTAACATCATCGTCTTCTTCACGGCAAAGCCCAGCTTACGCGACGCTTCCTGTTGCAACTTTGAGGTGATGAACGGTGGAACAGGATTTCGCTTTCGCTCTTTGGTGGTTACGTCACTGACGATGAACGATCGATTTTGCGCTTCAGCTACGATGCTATTTGCTTTTTCATCGCTGTCGATCAGCAGTTCATTCTTCTTAACGGGCTGATCAAATCCGCTTGTCTTAACACTCTGCTGATCGACTCTTAGAAGGCGAGAGTCAAACGACGGTGGCAGTGCAGCACTAACGTTGGCGGCAATGCTCCAATATTCAGTTTTGACAAATTGCTCAATCTCACGTTCACGCTCCACCACCATCCGCAACGCGACTGACTGCACACGCCCGGCACTTAACCGCCCACCGATCGTCCTGCACAGCAACGGCGAAACTTTGTATCCAACCAGTCGATCAAGGACACGCCGAGCTTGTTGTGCATCCACGAGGTTTTCGTCAATTTTGCGAGGGTGCTCGAACGCCTCGTTAACGGCTCGTTTGGTTATCTCGTTAAACATCACGCGATAAGCAGGTTTTGCGGGACGCTTGGGAACAATCTCTTCAGCCAGGTGTTGGCAAATCGCCTCGCCCTCACGATCCGGATCAGCCGCAAGGTAAACGGCATCCGCTTCCTTCGCAGCTTTCTTCAGTTCAGCAACAATCCTCTTGTTATTTCGTTTCTTCGAGTCGGGAATCAATTCATAAGTGGGCGCAAAATCGTGTTCTACATCAACTCCGAGACCTTTTGACGGTAGATCTTTAATATGGCCTATCGAAGCCTTAACCAGATCGTCCTTTCCTAGATATTTGTTGATTGTTTTTGCCTTTGCAGGCGATTCAACTATAACGAGATTTTTTGCCATCGTTTATTTCCGATTGTCTGTTGCCGATTGCCGATTGTGCCTAATACAACCGATCCATTCCTTAGATACCTTAGCAGTCACAGATCGAAGCGGCCATCATGCCAGTCAGCAATCGACCATGACAAACCATGAGCGCTTCACAATCTCCTCACATAACACTTCCCGGGTAATGCGCGAATCAGTTCTCGCATTTCCAACGCCAGCAACGCAGCAGTTACATCTGAAATCGACAGCATGCTTTGAGTGATCACTGAATCGATGTGCGACGGACTGTCGTGATTCAATAGCTTGAACACTCTCGTTTCCGCTTTTGACAAACCCTCCGGCACAAACCCAAGCCGATCATTCAAAGACTGTTCTGTTTTCTGTTCGCCGAACGGCGGCGGCAATAAGGCCGCCGCAATCTGAGGTGGTAACTCAGTAGCGACGTCCTGCCACTGCTGCACCAATTTGGCGCCTGCCCCCTTGATTAAATAGTTCGTCCCAAACGAATTTCGCGAAGTAATGTTTCCGGGCACCGCGAAAACTTCCCGATTCTGTTCAATTGCCAGACGCGCTGTTATCAATGACCCTGAGTTTTCAGCTGCTTCAACCACCAGTACGCCAAGGCTCAGTCCGCTAATGATGCGATTGCGATACGGAAAGTTTTCCGAGGCTGGTGGAGTGGCGAGAGGAAACTGAGTCACCATCGCTCCGTTTTTCGCCAGGATCTCGCCGGCTAACTTCTTGTGATCGCGAGGATAATACTCATCGATTCCAGTCCCCAACACAGCGACAGTACGACCCCCTGCTTCAAGTGCGCCACGATGGGCGGCAGCATCAATACCACGAGCAAAGCCCGAAATGATTGTCACACCTCGTTGCGCCAGATCCCGGGCCAACATTAGCGCGGCGTTTTGGCCATAGGTGGAACAGCGTCGTGAGCCAACTACGGCCACACAAGGTCGCTCCAGACATTCCGCCCACGCACCCTTCACGTAAAGTACGATGGGCGGGTCGTAAATCTCGCGCAACGATGCGGGGTAAACACCATCATCGAGCAGCAGAATGTCGCCATCGCATTTTCGGACATTCCGAATCTCGGCATCGGCGACTGCACGGAGGTCGCGGCCGATGATTGTATCAATCGCTTCAGGCGTGATCCGCAATTGCTCCAATTCAGCACGCCTTGCCTGATAGACGCCTTCTGCAGAACCAAAGCGTTCGAGAAGTTTGGCAGCGGCGCGAGGTCCGATGCCCGGTGTCATATTGAGCTCAACCCAATCTCTGATCATGTGAGGATTCCCTTCTTGAGCTTTGTCCTGTCACTTCCGCATGTAAAGAACAGTGCTGCTGGAGCCGACATTCTGGCGGAGGCGTGTAGGAATCGAACCTACCTGAGCCCGCTCTCACGGTCTCACTAACGGTTTTGAAGACCGCGCCGTTCACCAGAACAGATTCGCCTCCGAAGCCCGAATCCTATGGTTAAGCCTGAAGCGGCGGAACTCCAGTTTGTTTGGGGCTCGAAGGCTCCAAACCCTACGCGGGAGAACGTCAGACTGTCAAGAGGATGCTGAAGGAGAAGATGAGAGATGAACGATGACGGATCAGAAATTAAGGCGGAAGGTGGGCTGCCACGCGAGTGCTATTGACTCTGCCGACTCAGAAGAGCCATTTGAATCAAAAGAGTGGTCTTCAATTCATCAATTCACAGGAAGGCTGGTTCGCCCGCTGACCTCATAACCATTCTACTAAGACGTCTCATGTTTCGCCCAGCCAACTGCTCACCCAGCTCACTTGACCAACTCTTTCCCCACGTTTATTCTGTTTTCGAACGGACGTTCGAACGGCAGGCAGGACGGGGGCTTTTAAATCGGGTTCGGGAAGACCTTTTTGAGGGTAGCGAATGATCAATTTTCAAACTAATCCGGAAAAATACCGCCATTGGAAATTCTCTGTCGATGGGGGGGTTGCAAACCTTTCAATGGATGTTTCCGAGGATGAGACTCTGGCCGAAGGTTACAAGTTGAAACTCAATTCCTACGACCTCGGAGTCGACATCGAGCTGGCAGACGCAATCCAACGCATTCGCTTCGAGCATCCTCAAGTATGCGCAGTTGTTATCACGAGTTTGAAGCCGCGAATCTTCTGCGCCGGTGCAAATATCTACATGCTCGGCACCTCGAGTCACACATTCAAGGTTAACTTCTGCAAGTTTACAAATGAAACCCGGTGTGCAATGGAAGACGATTCACGGCACTCCAGCCGAAAGTACATTGCAGCCCTCAATGGCACTGCGTCCGGCGGCGGATATGAACTCGCGATTGCCTGCGACGAGATTTATCTCGTCGATGACGGCAACTCTGCTGTTTCACTACCTGAAGTTCCTTTGCTGGGAGTTCTGCCTGGCACAGGCGGACTTACTCGACTCGTCGACAAGAGGAAAGTCCGCCGCGACCGAGCCGACGTGTTTTCAACCCTGGCTGAAGGATTGAAGGGTAAGCGGGCGAAAGAATGGAAACTGATTGACGATTTTTTCCCGACCAGCAGGTTTCAGGAATCAATCGCGAAGAGAGTTGAAGAAATAGTGAACACGACCGTCGCAGTGTCAGGAATTAAACTCAATCCGCTCGATGTGGAGAACACGAGTGACGGTCGCGAATACAAGTATGTAAAATTAAAACTGCACCGTGACGAACGCTATGCCGATCTCACTATCCACGGTCCTACTGAAGACCTTCCAACGGATGTCGCTCAGATCGAACAACTCGGCGATCGTTACTGGCCGCTGCAGGCTTATCGTGAGTTGGACGACATCTTATTACACCTCCGGGTGAATGAACCGGAAATTGGTCTAATCTGTTTGCGCGCCAACGCTGACGCAGACAAACTACTTGCAGTCGATAAAACACTAGCCGCCAACCGCAATCATTGGTTCGTCAAGGAAATTCTGCTGCATATGGCGCGAGTTCTTCGACGGCTCGATCTGACGGCTAAGAGTTTCTTCGCTATCGTTGAACCTGACAGCTGCTTCGCCGGCTGCTTGCTTGAATTGTTGCTTGCGTCAGACCGCAGCTACATGCTGGACGTGTCGGACAGCGACGGCCCGTTTCTATGGATCTCAGAATTGAACGGTGGTGCCCTGCCGATGAGCAACGGGTTGACGCGACTTCAGTCACATTTTTTGTCGGACCCGCAGAAAGCTGACGAAATTTTAAGACACATCGCTCCTTTCGATACTCGAGCAGCGGAAGAATTAGGACTAATAACCTTTGCCCCTGACGATCTTGACTGGGAAGATGAAATTCGCGTGGCGATTGAAGAGCGAACGTCATTGTCGCCAGACGCATTGACGGGAATGGAGGCTTCGTTGCGGTTTGCCGGACCGGAAACGCTCGATACGAAGATCTATGGACGATTGACTGCGTGGCAAAACTGGATTTTCCAACGACCAAACGCCGTCGGTGAGCGAGGAGCTTTGACTAATTACGGCAAGCCGACACAAGCGCAGTTTGATTTCAAAAGAACCTGATTTGATTGGTGCGGGGGATTGAGGGCGAGGAGGTCCGCCTTCCAACGAGGACGCCGGCGCTCCGATAGGCAATTGAAATATGATGAACCTTTACGACCGCATACCCAACAACGTAAATCTTGCTGAGGAAAAAAAACTTCAGCGTGCTCTCGAAAACTGGCTGCCAAATTATCTCGAGTGGTGGCGCCAAATGGGACCCGACGGTTTTCAAGAGAAGGATGTCTGGCTGCGCACTGCAGTGGATGTCGGTGCGGAAGGTTGGGCGCATTTTGATTACGTGAAAATGCCGGATTATCGCTGGGGCATCTTCCTGGAGCCTGCGACGCCCGACGCAAGAGTCGGATTCGGCGACAACTACGGTCGCCCGGCATATCAGGAGGTACCCGGTGAGTTTCGGAATGCACTGCGTCGCATAATCGTCACGCAAGGCGACACCGAACCTGCCTCTGTCGAACAGCAACGGCAGCTCGGAAAAACCTGTCCTTCCCTCTATGACCTCCGGAACCTTTTTCAAGTTAATGTTGAGGAGGGACGTCATCTTTGGGCGATGGTATATCTGCTTCATGCGCACTTCGGTCGCGATGGTCGCGACGAGGCAGACGCTTTGTTGGAACGTCGCAGCGGAAATCCGGACAAACCAAGAATTCTCGAAGCGTTCAATCAACCGTGTGACGATTGGCTAAACTTCTTCGCGTTTACCATGTTTACTGATCGGGACGGCAAGTATCAGCTTTCCGCGTTGGCAGAGTCTGGCTTTGAACCGCTCGCGCGTACGTGTCAGTTCATGTTGACGGAAGAAGCACATCACATGTTCGTCGGCGACACGGGTCTCGGCCGCGTCGTCAGACGTACCGCGCAACTGATGAAACAGGGAGATGTACGACAACTGGGCGGAATTCCTTTAGAAATTGTGCAGAAGTACATCAACTTCTGGTTTAGTTATTCTCTCGATCTGTTTGGCGGCGAGATTAGCTCCAACTCAGCAGATTTCTTCGCCGCCGGTTTGAAGGGACGCTACAAAGAGCAGGAACAATATGACGATCACATCGCGGCCGAGCAGACTTATTCAATGCAGGTCGTGGAGAACGATGAACTTAAGCCGCGAACTATTGCCCTGCGGAATGCATTGAATGAACTGTTGCGCAGTGAATACGTCAAGGACTGCGAGAAAGGCCTGGCGCGCTGGAACAAGGTTCTCGCCGATGAAGGTTCGTCTGAACGACTCTACCTGCCTCACGCGCGTTTTCACCGGCACGTCGGCGAATACGCCGGACATCATTTTGATATTGCTGGCAATTTAATGTCAGCGGAACAGTTTGAGCGCCGAAAGAAAGAGTGGTTGCCGTCGATGCACGATCGAGAGTATGTCCGCAGTTTGATGCATCCGGTGATCGAACCTGGAAAGATTGCAAACTGGATTGCGCCTCCGGCAGCGGGCATCAAAGGCAAACCGTTTGAATTTGAATACGTGAGACTGTGAAAGAATCGTCTTTAAACTCTGGTTTTGATGTTTCCTCGCACGGTTCAGCCGGGCGACTGTCGAGCGAAAACCACAAAGCTTAAAAACCGCTGAAGTAATGTCGACCAATCGCACATCTCGGCACGATGAGAAGCTGGAGTTCATTCTGCGCACGGCCGCCCGCATTTTTGCACAAAAGAGCTACCACTCAACCTCCATGCGCGACATCTCACGTGCGACGGACGTCAGCCTTGCGGGTCTTTATCATTATTGCAAATCAAAGGAAGAGCTGCTGTTCCTTATCCAGGACAATTGTTTTGGGCACGTCCTCGAACGTCTGCAGGAGCGCCTTAAACAAATCACTGATCCCATTGAGAAACTACGCGCCTTCACTGAGAACCACCTATCGTTCTTCGTCGCTAACATGGCCGAGATGAAGGTGCTGTCGCATGAATCAACTTCATTAACGGGCGACCTCCACGCACAGGTTTCGACTCGCAAGGATAAATACACTAAACTCGCGCGCTGCATACTTCGCGAAGTGCACGATGTGAATGGTTCCGACCAATCGATCGATCTAACGGTTGCCACCTATGCCCTTTTCGGGATGATGAACTGGATCTATAACTGGTACGATCCGCGCGGAAAGTTGGAAGTAGGTGAGTTGGCAGAGAACCTGACTGAATTGTTTCTCGGTGGTTTTCTGAATGGACGCATCGAACCAAAACTCCACGAACGAAGGACCGTGGAAAGCTTAAGTGTCTGGCGAGCTACGGGCGAGCACGCGAATATTCGCTGATAATCAAGAAAGAACTTTTACGCTGAAGAAACATACGCAGAGCGCGTCGCCGGTGTATACGATGATTGGTTTCGCGATTACGAGGGGGCTGCGTCATGTTTTTAGCGAACCAGGCAAATGGTGGTCGCGTTGGTGTTGGGAAACATCGCGCTATCCTTGACAGAGAAGGATGTCGAGCGTGCACGGCATTGATGCGGCGCCTTCAATGCTGCGCCGACTAATTGCCAAACCTGGCGCCGAACGCATAACGATTAACACCGGTAACTTGCGGATGTGGCGGTGGAAAGTGGTGAGTTCTCACTTATCTCCGTTGTCTTCAATGCCTTCTTCGCGCTGTTTTCACAGGAAGAGCAGGTGCGTTGTTTCCGAAACGTGACCGCACACCTGACACCAATTGGCGCTTTTGTTATTGAAGCCTTCGTCCCCGACCTAACACGTTTCACACATGATCAAGTAAATTACGCAACAAAGGTACTTCGACCAGGCAAAATTTGATGTGGGCCAGCTAGACCGGGCCGCGCAACGTGTTGATAGTAGCGTATCGTTATTAGAGACGGCGCTGTGCAGTTGTATCCGTTTCAGATTCGTTGAGTATGTGCATCGGAACTCGTTTTCATGGCACAGTTGCCGGAGTAGTTGGCAGCCCGATCCATTTACGACTGACAGTCAGAAGCACATCTCACTGTACGTATTGGATAGAGTTTGAATGCGTCCCAGCGGTTCTCTGGCCTCTGCGTTTGATCGTTGTCGATATCAGGTGTCGTAAACTTTTATATCAACGCAAAGGACGGCGAGCGCGTAACGCGCCGATAGAACGGGAAAATTCATGATGGCAGAAGTCGAAGCACGCACACAGGACAAGACACTGGTAACGTATCGCGTTGCATCGCGGATCGCAGTGCTGACACTTACGAATCCTCCTGCGAATACGTACAGCTACGAAATGATGCGGCAGTTGGACCACGCCATACTTGCTGCTCGCATGGACGCGGTGGTCCAGGGAATAATCATTACCGGATATGGGGAGAAATTCTTTTGCTCCGGTGCTGATATAGAAATGCTCGCGAACGTGACCCCTGCTTACAAGTACTACTTCTGTCTTCACGCTAACGAAACTCTGTTGCGGCTCGAGCAGACACCCAAACTTGTCATCGCCGCGATCAATGGTCATTGCGTTGGTGGAGGTTTGGAAATAGCAATGGCTGCTGATATGCGCATCGCGCGAGCCGGCGCCGGCAAGATGGGACTGCCGGAGGTATCGCTCGGGGTGTTGCCGGGTACCGGTGGCACGCAGCGTTTGACACGCCTGGTTGGAAAAGCAAGAGCCATTGAACTTATGGCTACCGGTCGATTGTTTGACTTCGAACATGGCATGAATCTGGGAATCGTTAACCAGGTTCTAAGCGCGCAGTCCGCGGAAGAATTCCTTGCGCAGGTAATCGATTATGCGCGGCAATTCACTGCGCCGGACAAAGCTGCACACGCAGTAGGTAACATCAAGCGAAGTGTGCAGACCGGATCGGAGATGCCATTCGAGTCTGCGCTTGCACTGGAGCGTGAACTGCAACAACAACTCTTTCAATCAGAAGATGCAAAAGAAGGACTTGCTGCGTACCTCTCAAAACGGAAGCCCGAGTTCAAGGGGGAATAATGTGCTCTTCGATTTTTATTTTTTTGTAGACTGTCGTTACGAAATGAATTTTATTTTGCAACCAACATAAAAAGATCTGAGACCGAAGACCAAAGACCATTTCTGTCACAATGTCTTACGAACATCTCCTGGTAGCCGAAAACGAAGGCATCTGCCGGATCACATTAAACCGGCCTGAGAAGCTCAATGCGTTTATCGGTCACATGCGTCGAGATCTCGCAGAAGCACTTGAGCACGCAGGCAGCGATCGAATGGTGCGGGTAATCATCATCACGGGCGCCGGTCGCGCGTTCTGTGCCGGTGGAGACGTCGTATTTATGGCCGAGCTGATGGAGCGCGGCGATGTCGACGAGTTTGCGCGAATTCTCGGTGCCGGCCGTCGCGTGATCACTGGTATTCGGCAAATGACGAAACCTGTTATCGCTGCTGTCAATGGTCCAGCTTCAGGCGCAGGCTGCAATCTTGCGTTTGCCTGCGATCTTCGCCTCGCTTCAACCACAGCCACATTCAGCCAGTCGTTTTTCAAGGTTGGCTTGCACCCGGATTGGGGAGGCACTTACTTCCTGCCTCGACTGGTAACACCAAATAAAGCTTGCGAACTGTTCTTCCTCGGAGACTCGATTGATGCTGCTGAAGCGGCGCGGCTGAATATAGTTAACCAGGTCGTAGCTGCAGAAGACTTCGAGACGGCGACACAGCAATTGGCGCAACGTTTACGCGATGCGCCCCCAATTGCTCTGGCTGCTGCGAAGCAAGCCGTATACATGAGCGAAGCTGAGGAGCTCGATGTGATGTTGCGGTACGAGACCGAAGCTCAACTCCGGTGTTTTCAATCCAGCGACTGTCACGAGGGTATTCGGGCCTTCCTCGAAAAACGCGAACCGAGATTTACCGGACATTAGTTCCCGATATTAATTCATTACGGAAATTCGCAGGTTGGGAAAGGGGGCAGAGCGCGGCATCGATCCCGCTGCAACATTCACACGCAGAACCTCGATTTGTTCACGGCGGCTCACATTCACGAATGTTCTTCTTGCTTCCGCGTTACGCGAGATATTTTCCTATCTTGAGCACTAGCTAGGAACGACTCTGCTTGATGGTCGAGTGGGCCAAGATGAGTTCAAATTTCCCGGATGCTTTTAGAAATCCGGCCTTAAACGAATATGATTCTGAAGGATAAACTTGCGTTGATCACAGGAGCCAGTCGCGGCATTGGACGCGCTATCGCTTTCACTTTCGCGCGCGAGGGCGCATGCCTGGCGTTGTGTTCGCGAACGTCATCGGCAGTGGAAGAGGTCGCAGATGAAATAAAAAATCAGTTCCAAGTCAAAGCATTCGGCTTCGCGTGCGACGTGTCAGATCCTGATAGTGTTGGCCAATTTCTTCTTGCAGCCCGCAAAGCCTTCGTCGGAACTGAACCTTCCATACTCGTCAACAATGCAGGTGTCGCTGAGAGTGCAACTGTCACACACACCGACGACCTTCTCTGGGAACGTCATCTCGCAATTAATCTTTCCGGCACGTTCTACTGCACGAGGGCAGCACTCCCCGCGATGCTGGCCTCAGGCTGGGGCCGTGTCATCAACATAGCCTCTATCGCGGGGAAGACAGGCGCGCCATATATCGCAGCATATTCTGCTTCGAAACATGGCGTGCTTGGGCTGACACGTTCTGTCGCGCTGGAAGTCGCGTCGCGGGGAATTACTGTTAACGCGATTTGTCCGGGTTATGTTGATACTGACATGACTACGCGCGCCATTGAGAATATTACTTCCAAGACCGGACGATCACATGAAGAAGCGTTGGAAACTCTCAAGAGAATGAGTCCACAAAATCGTCTGGTAACTTCCGAAGAGATTGCGGCTGTCGCGTTGCTGCTGGCGTCTGACGAAGGTCGGGGCATCAATGGGCAGGCGATCAATGTCGATGGCGGCACAGTTGTCTATTAGAAAATCCATTGATTACACTGAACTCTTGAAACAATGAACCTCAGGAGGCTGACGGCCAGGTACACCTCGCATCTGCTCGCCTGCGTTGTCGTCATAACCGCAGTTTCCTATTTCTATCAAGTGCCGCAGAACCCGCCCGGCTACTATATCGACGAGGCGTCTATCTCTTACAACGCCTACACCATTTCACAAAATCTGCAGGACGAATATCGGACGAGACTGCCGCTGTATTTTCGCGCTTTCGGTGAATACAAAAATCCTGTCTATATTTATCTGTTAGCGCTTCTGTTTCGCTTGTTCGGACCGAGCATCCTCGTTGCGCGACTCTTCAGCGCAATGCTCGGCGTTTTGGCGGCGGCTTTGCTTTGGCAACTCAGCTTTCGAGTGACCCAACGTGCGATTGTGGCAAGCTTGATCGCGCTTTCTGCGCTCCTAACGCCATGGCTGTTTGAAAATAGTCGGCTCGTGTTCGAAGTTGCATTGTATCCCGCTCTCTTAACTGTGTTTTTGCTCGCGGTCCATCGAGCGTCTCTGAAAAAATCGTGGTCTGCTGTCGATGTCGTGTCGCTCGCATTATCGCTGGCGTTTCTAACTTACTCATATTCGATCGGCAGACTCCTCGCTCCTTTGTTTGCGTTGGGTCTGATTTTCTTTACTACGCGAACGCGCGTTTGGGCCGTATTTGCTACGTGGGGCGCGTATGTAGCGACACTTGTCCCACTGTTAATTTTTCATATGCGTCACCCTGGGGCATTGATGACACGGTTCTGGTTGGTTACTTACGTTAGGCCTGACGGGTCAATGTCGGAAATGGCAGCTGAGTTCTTCAAGCGCTACCTGTCCAACATGAATCCCTGGACGATGGCAGTCACTGGAGAAGTCAATGTTCGCGATCACGTGGGAACTATGGGAAGCATCCTTGCTCCGTCACTGTTAATTGCAGTTTTGGGCATCGTGCTCGTCATTCTCTATCGACGTCGTGAGGCTTTCTGGAAATTCATGCTGTACGCGCTTGTCGTGGCCCCAATTCCGGCATCTTTAACTATGACTAATTTCCCTCAGTTACGATTGGTTGCGATGCCGGTGATCGGGCACGTCTTTATGATTCCCGGCGCAGCATGGATGCTTTCAGACATAGTGACGGAGCGTAACCGCGAAGCAATTCGAAAAGTCGCGCTCGGCTTCCTTATGCTTTTACTAATCGTGCAGGGTCTAATTTACCGATCGCAGTTCAGGAAGGCCGGTCCGGAGCGTTGGTATATTTTCGATGAACAGTTTCCGCGCGAGGTATTGCCCATGGCTCTGGCGCAGAAGAGGTCGCCAATCTATTTCTACGATCCCCCGGGGAAGTCTGGTTACATTCAAGCCTATTGGTACGGCGTCTTGCAACACCTGCCGGACTCGACTTTTGTGCGAATGGCTGCGGATGAGAAACCTCCAGCGGAAGCAGTGATAATCAGCACCGCTGAAAAGTGTTCCGATTGTCGCTTGCTGCTAAAGAGCATCAACTACATTGTTTATATTGCAACGGAGTAAGAAGCAGAGAACATGGTTTCGATTCTGAGTTGTGTTCATCTGCGGAAATCTGTGGCTGTTGCCCACATCTCATACACCAGTCTGATTGGCAGCCCCACGATGTTCAGATATTCACCCTCAATCTCTTTCACGAACAGTGCGGCTCTGCCCTGAATCCCATACGCACCAGCTTTGCCCATCGGCTCTTTCGTGGATACGTACCAGTCAATCTCTTCGTCTGACATTTCACTGAACCGCACCCGAGTCACAGTATGGTCGACGATTGTTTTGCCGGCTGATCCAATTCGCACGAAACAAACCCCTGTTAACACTTCGTGCCACTTACCACTGAGCATCTGCAACATGCGCCTTGCCTCTGCGTCATCCGCCGGTTGACCAAGAATCATTTCATCAACAACTACGGTAGTGTCGGCACCAAGCACGAGTCCCTCTTCGTACCGGGCAGCAACCGCTTCTGCTTTACTCCGCGCGAGACGTTTCACGTACTTTACAGGATCCTCGTCAGGCTCAACTGATTCATCGATGCCAGCTACGGACGTTTCGAAAGGCCAGTTGACGGCGTTGAGAATCTCAACTCGCCTGGCGCTGCCGGAAGCCAAAATTATTTTCCCGAGTTTATCAACCAATGTATTAGCCTCTTATGAAGTTGGCGAGCAGACACATTCTTCGTTACACTCGTGTCATCCAATTTGTCATCGCGAAGTTTGCAGCTTTTCACTTGCGGATCGCAAATACGTAATCAATTGGAAGAACTAATTAAAACCTTACCTCAGATTCTGCGGGCGATTGGAGACGCCCCGGAAGTGACGGAAGCGGCGGTAATCGCGGCGTGGAAGCACGCATCTGGTGAAGGACTGCGCAAGCAAGCTGTCGCCGTTGCGTATCAGGAAAAAACGCTGGTAGTTGCGGTTGCGGACGCAGTTTGGCAAAAACAGATGGCGTCGATGACGCGGCAACTGGCGTTTCGAATGAATCAAATTTTGGGCCAACCGCTAGTAAGCCGGATTGAATTACGTGTTCAACCTGAATTGATCCAACATGAGAAGCCTGACAAACGCAATGACATTGATGAGAGTGAAACCTCCTTTGAATTGCGAAGGGCTGCTGAATCCATTCATGACAAGCAACTCAGGAAGTCGTTCTTAAGAACTGTGGCCGTATTACTGAAGCGGTCGGAGGAACATGAGTGATTGCGAATTCGATCAATTGGTGAGAAGAGTAGATGCCAATCAAAGAATCAGATATCGAACGTGTAGCGCAACTGGCCCATCTGGAGCTAGCACCAGATGAACTGAAAATCTTTAGTCCCCAGATCGCCGAGATCGTGAATTACGTAGAACAACTGCACGAGCTCAACACGACTGCTATCGAACCTGCCATCGGCGGTCTTACTCCTGAGGGTGAAGCTATTAATTCATTACGTAATGACGAAACAGTACCTTCGCTTGGTCAGCGAACAGCTCTTGCCGAGGCACCGGACGCAGCTTCGGGACATTTCCGCGTACCAAAGGTATTGTAAAGCTCAACCAAAAAACGAATGACGACCGGGAATAATATTACAGAAATCGGCGCGCGTCTTCGTGCGAAAGACACGACTGCTCGCGCAATCGTAGAAGCGTCGTTGGATGCTGCCGAAAGATTGAACGACACGCTGAATGCATTTCTGCAAATCGATCGAAGCGGAGCCCTTCAGCGCGCATCAATAATTGATATGGATTTGTCTGCTTCACCTCTTGCAGGAATTCCTGTCGCTGTGAAGGACAACATCTGTGTTCGTGGAATGCAGACATCATGCGGGTCGAAGATACTCGGCGATTATCAACCGCCCTACAATGCGACGGTAATTGAACGGTTACTCAATTCGGGTGCCGTCGTCATTGGTAAAACAAATTGCGACGAGTTCGCAATGGGATCTTCGAATGAAAACTCCGCTTTCGGTCCAGTGCGCAATCCCTGGGACGAGACGCGCGTACCCGGCGGTTCTTCGGGCGGATCGGCCGCGGCTGTAGCTGCTGGAATCGTTCCTGTGGCGCTCGGCTCAGATACGGGTGGCTCTGTTAGACAGCCCGCATCCTTATGTGGCGTGTTCGGTTTGAAACCTACGTATGGACGTAACTCTCGCTACGGGCTCGTGGCGTTTGCATCGTCGCTGGACCAAGTCGGTATCTTTGCGCGCGATGTTCGCGATGTTGCCGAAGTACTGAAAGCAATCGCCGGCCGCGACGAGCACGACGCCACGACAGCAGATGTTCCAGTGCCTGATTACAACACGTCGATAACGGAAAATTTGCGTGGAGCGAGGTTGGGAGTTCCTTCGGCGCTTTTTGGTGCAGGCCTCGATGCGGAAGTCGCCGAAGCAGTCAAGGGAGTTGTCGATTTTTATAAGGACGCCGGGGCCGAGATAGTCGACGTGCAACTTCCCCACGCTCGCTACGCAATTGCCGTCTATTACATCATCGCGACTGCTGAAGCATCATCGAATCTCGCGCGGTTTGACGGCGTTAGGTATGGGTTTCGTGCTGAAGAAGCGCCTGAGCTGGGGCAGATGTACAGAAAAACGCGCGAGGAGGGTTTTGGTCCTGAGGTAAAGCGACGGATTATGCTGGGTACCTATGTGCTCTCCGCAGGTTATTACGAGGCCTACTATCGCAAGGCTCAACAAGTGCGGACATTAATTAAGGGCGATTTTTTGAAAGCGTTTGAACAATGCGACGCGATCATTACTCCGACAGCGCCAACGCCGGCATTTCAGCTTGGCGAAAAGGTTAATGACCCGCTGGCGATGTATCTGAACGACATCTACACAGTGACAGCGAATCTCGCCGGGGTTCCAGGCCTGAGCGTTCCGTGTGGTCTATCAACCGGACGTTTGCCAATTGGATTTCAACTGTTAGGACCATACTGGTCTGAGCCGGCGTTGCTGCGCATTGCTCATGCTTATCAAAAGGAGCGACCTTTTAAAGAGCGGCCACCAATTCACGCGTGAAAATGCCTCACGTAAACCTACGGTCTCGACTGATCGGCAAACTCAAGCTACTACTTGACGTCTGTATAATCAATGGAGCTACTTCGTGGCTTTTTGTCGGGAATTAAATCGCCGGTAAAAATCTCGAGAACGTTCTTCGCAGTACCGAGAACGGGTGTTACATCCAATCCCACATGGAGGGCTCCAGGCAATAGACCTTTCTTTTTAATCTCGTATCCCGCCAGGCTAACGGCGAAAAGAGAGCCGATGACTGGGATGGGCTTGATGAGACGCTTCGCCAGTCGCCAACCACCTGCTCGAACGATTCGACGTTTGATAGTCATGTTCTGAGATAACACCACAAATCGGCCGGTTTATCCAATTCTCAACGTCACCTGTTTATCAATCTGTCTTCTGTGGCCGCAGTAAACATCCTGTCGTGGTCGTGTTAGCATGCTCAAGCTTCTTCAATACCTGAGTCGGAACGTTTGATGCGCCTAGCCCTCATTGTCGCTGTCTGCCTAATTCTACTGCTCAGCCTTGGCAGCTCTTGCCGGCGCACCGGTAATCAACACCGCTTGCTGATCTACACACCGCATGGGCAGGATCTCTTACGCGATTTCATTGGCCGCTACAAACAAACTTATCCGGATGCCGATGTTCAGTTTCTTGATATGGGATCACGAGAGGTCCTGGAACGCGTGCGGGTCGAACGGAACCGACCGCAAGCCGACCTTTGGTGGGGTGCGGCTCACACAACTTTTCAAACAGCTGCTGATGAAGGTCTACTGACCTCGTTTCGGCCAAGTTGGTCCGACAAAGTGCCGGCGATCGCGCACGACGCCAACGATCGCTGGTACGGCACCTATGAGACACCTCAGGTAATCGTTTACAACAGTCAGGCAGTCAGTGCGGCCGAGGCTCCGCACGATTGGGATGATGTACTTGATCCGAAATGGCGCGACAAAGTCTTGATTCGCAATCCCAACCCTTCTGACACGATGCGCGCAATTTTCGGCGCCATTATTTGGAGGTCCTACAAAAATACGGGAGCGCCGGATCAGGGCTACGACTGGTTACGCAAGCTCGACGCGAATGTTCATGAGTACACAGCAGACGGCACTCTGTTGATGCAGAAGATCGCTCGTCGCGAAGGGCTCGTGAGTTTGTGGGACATGCCGGACGTGCGTCTCTATCAGGAACAGAAAGGATTTCCTGTCGCTTATGTTGTGCCGGCTAGTGGAACACCTGTGGTTACCGATGGGATTGCGATTATCCGCGGCGCACCGGATGAGCCAGAGGCTCGACGTTTTTATGAATTCGTGACGACGCCCGACTCGTTGGTCTATGCAGCACAAAAGTACTACCGGATTCCGGTGAGAACTGATCTGGATCGCTCGCAACTGCCCGGCTGGATGAACGAGTCATTTACGCGAATACCGCTTGACTGGGATTTGCTGCGCAAAAATAGCGATGCCTGGCTTCGCTATTGGGATACTCAAATACGAGGAAGGAAATGATGCGTTTTTGGCGGTCGCTGCTTCTGTTCTTCGGCCCTCGGCACATGTGCCAATCACAGGTGCAAATGTAAAAGTTAATCAAAGAGCAAAGACCAAAAGCCAAAGACCGAATTTCCAAACATCCGTTATGCCTCTACTGTTTTTAAACTCAATATCCAAGACTTTCGGTTCCACCCGTGCTGTAGCCGACGTGTCGTTGAATGTCGAACATGGGGAGTTCTTCGGTCTCTTAGGTCCCTCCGGATGTGGCAAGACAACAACTCTGCGGATGATCGCAGGCCTTGAGAAAACTGACTCGGGCACGATAGCGTTCCAGGATATAGATGTAACGAATGTACCCCCCGAGCGGCGTGGCTTCGGCATGGTCTTTCAAAACTATGCCCTCTTCCCACACCTGAATGTTTTCGAGAATGTAGCTTTTGGACTACGCGCGCGTCATAAAAACAAAACCGAGATCGCCGATAGCGTTGCGAGCGCTTTGGAATTAGTTCAACTGCCCGGTTATGGTCAACGTAAAGTGGACGAGCTTTCTGGTGGGCAACAACAGCGTGTCGCAATTGCTCGGGCCATAGCGATCGAACCCGCGTTACTGCTGTTTGATGAGCCACTATCGAATCTCGACGTGGCCCTGCGTGAAGAAACACGAGGCGAGTTGCGCGAACTGGTCACTCGGTTGCACCTGACGGCTGTTTATGTAACACATGATCAGGAAGAGGCTTTTGCTCTCTGCGACCGCATCAGCGTTATGGTTGGCGGTCGAATCAGTCAAACCGGAACTCCCCAAGAGCTCTATCAACAACCTGGCGGACTCGCGGTTGCAAGATTCCTCGGGCGAAACAATATCATCAAGGCGATGCGTTTGAGCCCAAGTAAATCCGAAACAGCTGAATTCAAAACTCTCGACGGCGGCCACACTCTCCAATTGCGAGTGAATAGCAATCAACTGGCGCCGCTGAACAATCTTGTGTCGTTGGCCATAAGACCCGAGCACGTGCTGGTCACGACAGGACGTGCCGCAGTGCTGTCAAATGACAACGAGCTCGAAGGTGAGGTTCGGGAAATCGTTTTTGGAGGTGCGACGTCCACCGTCCGCATAGACGCTCGAGGACTCCAGCTCGAAGCACTAATGCTTCAACCTGATGGATTAAGCGCGGGCTCCAGATGCGTCGTGGCCCTTCCCGCTGCTCACCTGACACTCCTGAATAGCGATTGACATCAAGCAACAATCTAAAGTGCCGTCAGCTTCAGAACCAAATGCGCAATTCGCAATCCGAACTTCGAAATGGCGCCCAGCTCCGCGTCTTCTTCTGGGTCTAGCGACGGCATTTGTTCTTCTGTACGGAGTGGTCTATCCGAACCTCTCTATTGTCGTCGAATCCGTACATCATGATGGCGTGTGGTCTCTGCGAAGCTATGCCGACGCGCTCTCACAGCACGTTGTAATAGAAGCGATTGTAAACAGCATTGTGCTGTCACTTGGAAGCGTATTGTTGTGTGCTCTGGTCGGAATTCCTCTGGCATTTCTCTTTGAGAAGTACGCATTTCCCGGGCGAAGATTGTTTGCTGCGTTCGCAGCGTTGCCGCTCGTGTTGCCACCTCTGGTCGGAACGGTCGCGTTTATATTTCTTTGCGGTGAGTCGGGCATTCTTGCTCGTGTGGTGCAGAAGATCCTGGGACTGACAGCGCCACCATGGACATTGCGGGGGTGGGGAGCTTTGCTTGTATTCCACACCTATACGATGTACCCGTTTTTTTACGTTCTCACCGCTGCAGGGCTTCGACGAATTGATGCAGGATTGGCCGAAGCAGCCAAAGGACTAGGTGCAAACAAATTTATCGTTCTGCGGCGCGTATTACTGCCGCAACTCACCCCATCACTGATCGCGGCAGCCTTGCTGACGTTTATGACTTCCATGGCGTCTTTCAGCGCGCCACTGTTATTTGGTGGCGGCGTTAGGGTGTTAACGCTGGAAGTCTTCACCGCCCGACAACGCGGCGACACCACTATGGCTGTAACAGAGACCGTACTACTCGCAGCCATTTCGCTTGCAGCGCTTCTCTTTTTTCAACGGTATGAAGGCACGCGGCGGTTTGCGGCAGCGGCCTTCAAAGGCGCGCCCAAACAGTCAACGCTCGCGACCTCCGGTCACGCCCGCGTCTTAGCCACTGTTGCAGCAGTCGTCTTCTCTGTGGCTTTGGTATTACCCGTCGCGACGCTTCTGTTGGTTAGCTTTGCGTCGGAAGGATCATGGACCACACAAACGCTCCCTGGATCATATACGCTCGCCAACTACACGCGCCTCATCAGTGAACCTCAATCCACCGAAGTTGTTATTAACAGTTTTTTGATGTCACTCATCTCTGCACTTGGATCTCTTGTGTGGGCATTTTGCGTCGTGACTTTGCTGAGTAATGCGCGGGGCGAAAAACACCAAAGCATATTCTTACGGCGACTGGTTTCTCTCCTCATCTTAGTGCCGTGGGCGCTTCCGGGCACAGTAGTCGCCGTTGCAGTTGCTGAAACTTACGGAAAACCGAGTTGGCTGATGGGGTCGTTTATTCTGGTCGGTACGTTCTGGATTCTGCCCGTAATTTATTTCTTACGGTTTATGCCGCTGGTTGTGCGAGCTTTGCAGGCGAGCTTGGAGCAGCTGGACTCTTCATTATTGGAGGCCGCAGCAAGTTTGGGGGCGCGAGCTGCGCAGCGCTTTTTTCGCGTGACATTGCCATTAGTATCACCCGGCGCGATTGCTGGAACTCTGCTGGCGTTTGTGATTGCGTTAGGCGAATATGTGGCTTCAGTGCTCGTGTTTGTGCCGTCCAACCGGCCAATATCGATTGCGATCGCTTCGGAGCTGCGCGACTTTAATCTCGGCACTGCGGCGGCTTACGGCGTCGTGTTGATCGTTATTATTAGCTTCAGTATGTTGATTGCTAGCAAACTGGAGAAGAACCGCCGCTGATAGCTGAGTTGGTATGCGGCTGCTTGCTATAGAAGACAAACTGGAAGGTTTTCCGCTTACGGAAATAACAACTATGACTCTTATTCGGCGCTACTTATCGGTTGTTCTGACACTTCTCCTGTATCTCTCTTTCTTACCTTCTCGACCTCTTGCTCAAAATTCGGTCGGAGAAAGCAGCACAACGGAAACAGCAGACAAAGCAGCGCTGCATCAGGCGCTTCTCGATCTGACAAATCCATGGACAGTCATGTGTGTTGCCGCGCACCCCGATGACGAAGACGGCAGTACGCTAACCGTATTACGACGAAAGTTTGGTGTTCACACTGTTAGCCTGTTTTCCACCTATGGCGAAGGCGGTCAGAATGCTATTGGCCCGGAACTCTACGAGCAGTTAGGTGTTATTCGCGCAAGAGAAACCATTGCGGCTGCCGAAGTGCAGGGTTCAGAACCACACTTCCTCGGCTTCAAGGATTTTGGGTTCTCCAAATCAGCAGAAGAAACATTCCGCGCCTGGGGCGAAAATGAAATCCTACGTCGGATGGTCTTTCAGCTCCGGCTACTGCGCCCGGACATCATCATTACTAATCACGACACCACGAGCGGACATGGCCATCATCAAGCGACAGGTCGAATGATACTTCAGGCGTTTGCCGCAGCCGCCGACCCAAATGAATTTCCTGAACAGCTTAATCAAGTCACCGTCTGGCAACCGAAGAGACTTTTTGTACGTGTGTTCAGGCGTCAGGACAACAATTCGCCTTCGACCAATGATGACAAGCTACCTTCAATTACGATTGATCCAAACGAAAAAGATCCGATCCGCGGTACCACATACGCTGAACAAGCTTTGCAGGCGTTACAGAAGCATGCCACCCAGGGTCCATGGCCGAAAACAGTGCCGCCAAATGGGGCCCGCGTTATTCGCTACTCACTCGTACGTACTGCGTCTTCCGCGCCACCATTACCGGCCAATGCTAAGAGTTTTCTGGACGGTCTCAGCTTTCCGGAAGCAATTGCAACGCATCTTGTCGCTCCCACCCTCGACAACAAGCCGTTGGTTGATTCTGTCGAAAAGCGGGGTGAAGTTTTGGTATCGCTGATTAACGCGCGTAAGCACGGGGCCTTCGCCGCGCCCAGGGAAGTTGTTGGGTTGGATCCGCAACGTTTTCGTCTTATGTCAACGAGACTGGATCGTGCCTTAGCGACGGCCGCCGAGCTGTCGCTGTCCCTCAGAACATCCGAACCTGTTCTGGTACCAGGAATCGAAAGCAAACTGAATGTCACGCTCACGAATGCAGGTGATGCCGAAGTGGCCATTAGAAACATCGCGTTTCGTGGGTTGGCATTGGACAGGCGAGTAGATTCCGCCGAAAAACTGCTGCCTGCCACTGATACAACCCAGGAAGTCGTAATAGCGACACCTAAGAATGAGAACATCACTGTCCCCGCGGCACAACATCTTTATGATGGCCGCCTTTTTGGTGAGCCGCTCGACGTGGAGGCGACGATGGAAATCGCAGGTGCTCCCTTTGTCATAACCGGCGAACAACGTGTCGACGTTGCACCCGCAGTCGAGATCACGAACAACAATCCATCTCCGTGCGTTGAAACACCGGCGACCGCTCTGTCGTGTCTGGACGTCTCATTGAACTTGTCGAACAACCTGAGAAGCTCTTTCAAGGGACTTCTTGAACTCAGTACGCCTTTCAAGGGCGGCCGTGCGCATGTGACGCATTCTGAAGTGGCGCTCAACCCAGGCGAAACGCGAAAGGTATTGCCGGCGACGGCAAAGATATCGGCCCGAGAAATTACAAATTTCAAAGCAACAAATGAGCCTATTAAGGTATTGCTAACAACAAACTCGAAAGAACCAGTTGCGGAAGCCACATTTCCAGTTGTGTCGGTCGCGGCAGTTGCTGTCGCCGGTTTGAACGTCGGATATCTTCCCAGCAGCGATCCGACGCTGAAAAATTCACTTGCCGCGCTTGGGCTACAAGCAACCGAACTAAGTATTGACAAAATTGCTAAGGATGATCTTTCGAGCTTCGACTCGATCGTGATAGACAACCGCGGATATGAAGCGCACCCGGAGTTGATAGCAATCAACGACCGACTCCTTAAGTTTGCTGAGCAGGGTGGAACGCTGATCGTGTTCTATCACAAAACCAATGAGTGGAATCCCGATCCGAATCGGCAGCGTCCGCAGCTTGCTCCTTATCCAATCATCTTGAGCGATGATCGCGTTACTGATGAAAACGCGCCGGTCAGATTTCTCCTTCATCGACATCCTTTATTCAATTTCCCGAACCGGATCACGCAGCGCGATTTTGACGGATGGATCCAGGAGCGCGGGTTGTATTTCCCGAAAGAGTGGGACAGCCATTACGCAGCACTCCTCTCAACGAATGATCCGGGTGAAAAGCCTCTAACTGGTGGACTCCTGGTGGCGCCCTATGGCCAGGGAAACTACATCTACACCAGCATGGTTTGGTATCGACAGTTGCGCGGCGGGATACCTGGCGGTTATCGCATGTTTGCCAACATGATCAGCTACGGCCACACGCGAACGCGTAAAGGGTAACGAACCCCGCTGATCGCCGAAGTTGTAGAAAGCATCACCGGTTAAATACCGGTGGTGTTACGTTGAGAACACCCAACTTTATGTCGGTTGAACCTTCGGTTTGGAACTTCTACAGATGGATTGAACTTTCCGACCTTCGGTTACACATCGCCGCATTTCAGTTCTCTGCAGATACATTAGGGCTGGTATTTGACTAGAAACCAGCGTGTCTTCATGTTCAAATTTGGTAGTGCAATGAGTGGGATTTTCGTTATGTGGACAAAGCTGGCGCGGAGGGTGAATTTTATGGGGGGTTCTGTTCGCCTCGTTAGATTGCGGAATCGAGGACTGCATCCTGATCTGAGAGATCTTCACCCTCGAGTTTGACCCGGGCTCTTTCCAAAAACGTCTTAATCATTTCACGCACACGCTTCTGCATTTCAGCACTGATCGCTCCCTCGCCTAGTAGCACCGCGAATCGGTGCAAATCCCTGGCGTGCTGGCGGCGCAATTCGACATGCTGCGCGATGCGGATTAAAACCTTGTGGCCACGATCCTCAAACGCTGCCGCGTAGCGAAGATAGTTTTTTCCTTCCGAACGCGCCGGCGACCATTCGAGTCGTTCCGGACTGTCTTCAGTTTTCTCAACTGCGAAGCTCGCATGAACCGGTCCGATAACCGGAACTTCCGCACGTACCACCCAGCGCATAATGCCACCTGCTTCATTCCTGATGGCTTCAATGCCTGGCATGAGATCGGCAAAATTGCGGAGCTCGCCAAAAAACTCGCGCGCCCGCTCAAGAGTGGTGCGCAATTCCATTTGGTCTGCGTAAGATGCCTTGATTCGAAACATTTAATCTCCGTGGGGTAAAGCTTTCCAGAACATTTGATGCAGCACGACGACAACTTGTTGTCGCGAACGTCCACTGCTAACTTACACGAGGAAATCTCTCCAGTAAATAACTAAGTTTAGTGTGCAACGAATATTTAAGATGAACTACCAGGACAGGTGCCCGCGTTGTGAGGCTCCGCGGCTGAAATCATGGGCCGATTTGACTGATGAAGAGAAAGCAGTGGTGCGCCGTCTGCCAGGGTCACGCGAATACCCGGCAAACGAAAGAGAGACCAGTCACCGGTGGTGTACGAGATGCTGGTTCGAAGAGACGACGAAACCACGGCATGCCTAGGTCAATGATCGGACAAGCGAAATGCGGGCTTCTATAAAGGTTGTGAGTTGAGTATACGACCATATGTTTCGCGGATCGTTTTCATTTCGCCCGTCAGTTTCTCAACCAGCGTTTCCGGCGCGTTGAACCCGAGTTTGGACGCGATGTCTCGCGTAATTGCATGGTCTGCAGCGGGCAAGTGAGTCGAGCGACCGCTGATCAACCGCAAATTGTGATCTACCAATCTCAGAAAGCTGTAGCCGTCGCTGAGAACCCCGAAGTCTTCATCGTCTAAGGACCCTTCTTCGTTTAGGCGCTCTAGTGTGCCGGCTGTCGAACGATCATCCCCCTCGTCCGGTATCTCATCACGGAGCTGCAGGTATCGAACCACGAAGTAAACGTCGAGCATTCCGCCTCGTGCGTACTTGATATCAACACCACCATGTCGACTACGTTTGGTCTTCTCTATCTCCAGTCGATCACGGACACGCCTGGTCTCACATCTAAGCTCGTCATCACTCAGCTTCAACGCGTTTTGATGAATTCGATGGCGCGCGTGAGTCTCGACCATCTTCCCAAGTTCCATATCCCCACCAATCGCTCGCAACTTCACGTACGCGAGCCATTCCCATGGTGCACTTTCCACTTTGAGATAGTCGAGAAACGCGTCCGAACTCACTACCAGCGGCCCGTTCTTTCCATGTGGTCGTAACCGCAAATCGATCCGGTATAGATAACCTGCGCGCGTGATGCTCGAGAGGGCTGTGATCATGAGTTCAACCAGCCGGCCGTAAGCCTGATCTTGCGTGAGTTCCGCAATTGGAGAAGGCACGAGGGAATCGTATGTGATGAGAATATCCAGATCTGATCCGTAATCTACTCCGCCGCTCCCCAGGCGACCAGCGCCAAAGAATGCAATGCGCGGTCCCGCGCTAAGGCGACCAAACCGGCGTGCAAGCTCACGTCGCACAATCAGGTAAGCAACATTCAAACTAGCCACGGCCAAATCAGTTTGCAATCGATTCAGCTCGCGCAGCGGTGCCTCTGAAGAGACGTCAAGCAATCCAATTTCCGTAAGAAGCTCGGCCCATTTGCGGCGTAGAACGTCAATCTCTGTTGTAAAGCTATTCTCGACATCGATAGCCGCACGCAGAACTGCTCGATAATCTCGTCGAGATTGCCAGCTTGCGTTGACATGAAGCGAACTAATGAGTGAGGGATTAGCTGCCAACATATCGCCGAAGAATTCGGAAGCGCCACACAGGCGCGTCAAGGAGAGCAAATTTTCCGTAGTTAGCTCCAGCGTGACCGGTGATTTCTCCAGTGATGCGGCAATGCGTGCACAAGTTAATAAAGATCGATGCGGATTCTGAGAATCCACTGCCATCGTTTGTAATGCACTGGCGAGTTGATCTTCATCAAGGAATGGCTGCTGCAGATGATTGCTGAATACTTTCGCGGCAGCCAGTGCCGATGGTCTGTCGAGGTCCCACGACTCCGCATGGAGCAATTTCACATCAACATTATGATCGTCAACAGCTTTCTGTGGAGTCAGAAACAGCCGATCGAAAACACTTCGAACGTTTGTAGTGTGGAGGGAGACGGCTTGCGCAAACTCCGCGGCAGTCGGAAATCCCATCCGTCTTCCGACCAGTAATCGCGCCCCAGGAGTCTCTGGAACGATATGAGTTTGCAGCCCATGTTCCATCTGCAGCCGGTGCTCGAGTGTTCTCAGAAAATCGTACGCATCTGAGAGCTGAGTATGTTCGGATTCATTGATAAAACCCCTTTCTGTGAGACGTCCCAGGCTCATAAGCGTGTGTGACACTCGCAGCCAGGGGTCCTTTCCACCATGAGCCAGTTGCAGAGCCTGAGCGATAAATTCGATCTCACGTATTCCACCGCGACCAAGCTTAACGTTCAAACCAAATTTCCTTTCGGCCTGATCCTCGATCTTTTGCCTCGCTAGCCGGACGTTGCGTAAAGCTTCCGCAACAGATGTATCAATCCGGAATACAGAAGAAACCACGTCTTCCTTGAAGCGACTGAATAACGTGGAAGAGCCGGCTGCAGCGCGTGCGCGAATTAGCGTCTGCCGCTCCCAATCCTGGGCTGTTCGTTTGTAATACCGAATCGCTTCCTCGAGGGAACACGCCAAAGTGCCGTCACGACCGTATGGCCGCAATCGCAAATCGACGCGATACGCGGCCCCCTCTCCGCCGGGTTTGCCGACAAGCTGAGTAACGCGTTCAGCCAACTTAACGAAGTATTCGCGATTTGTAATTTCGCCCCGGTCTCCGGTTCCGGATGTCTTTCCTTCGGCAGAGTAGATAAAGGTTAAATCGATATCCGAAGCGTAATTAAGCTCGAGGGAGCCAAGTTTACCCAGCGCAACAATCGTAAACTCTGCCGGAGCGATCCGGCTGCGTTCATCTGAGACCGTTGGCGCGCCGTATCGGTTGTCGAGATCTTGTCGCGCAAGACTTAGCGCATAGTCGAGAATTGCATCGGCAAGATTCGAAAGCTCCTCGGTAGTTTCAACCAGCGTGTGCGTTCGGCGAATGTCGTGAAGGTAAGTGCGCAACAGTTCTCGCCTGCGAAAACGGGCAAACACAACCTGCGGATCCAGCTCCGAATTTGTGAGTGCAAATCGAGCCAGCGATTCACGCAACTCTTCACACGTTCTGACACGGGGGTCCGCACGCTCGCGACCCAACCACGAAAGGTAATCGGGATTTTGTTCTAGTGTTGTCGCAAGCAGTTGACTCCATGAAGCGAGGGCGAGAACGTCCGAGAGGAGAGCTGGTTGTTTTACCAACCGCCGATACGCTACTGCTTGGCGCTTCTCCAGATTCTGGAGAAATAATCGTGCCCCCGGCTCGTCGGGCAGATCGTGAAGAAGAAAAGCAATTTGCGCATCCACAGTTTGCACGAGCTTCATTCTACGCGGCGTCGGATACTCTAGGCCAACAGGCGATTAAACATTAACCGCAGATGAACACTGAATGGGAGCGTTAGATAGAGTCGGTAGAGGCAGGTGTGGCACCTCGTGTGGCAAAACGACGGATTTTTACAAAAAAGCGATCCAGCAGATCTTGTTGGATCGCTTTTTCCATTTTAGGTCGCAGCTTAAATGTCGTAATACAAACTGAACTCAAGTGGATGCGGGCGCATTCGCATTGGAGCGATCTCTCGATCGCGTTTATAAGTCAGCCACCGCTCGATCAGTTGTGGGCTAAACACATCGCCCTTCAACAGAAACTCATGATCATTCTCAAGTGCCTTCAGAGAATCATCCAGCGATCCTGGCAGTGTGGGCACGTCCTTCAGCTCTTCGGGCGAGAGGTCGTAGATATCTTTCTCCAAAGGATCACCTGGATCAATTCTGTTCTGAATGCCATCGAGACCGGCCAACAGCATCGCTGAAAACGCGAGATAAGGGTTGCACGAAGGATCAGGCGGCCGAAACTCCAGCCTCTTCAGCTTCGGATTAGTCGAAAACATGGGAATACGAATAGCAGCAGAACGATTGCGGGCCGAGTAGGCTAAATTGACAGGGGCTTCGAAACCTGGCACTAAACGTTTGTAGCTGTTAGTTGTCGGTGCTGCGAACGCCACAACTGCGGCCGCGTGTTTCAGCAGTCCGCCGATGTAATACCGCGCCATCTCCGACAAACCAGCATAACCATCACCTGAAAACAGCGGTTTCTCGCCTTTCCACAAAGACTGGTGACAATGCATACCTGAGCCGTTATCTCCAAACAGAGGTTTGGGCATAAAGGTCGCTGACTTGCCATATTGATAAGCAGTATTGCGGACTATAGATTTGAATATCTGAAGATTATCGGCCGTACCCAGCAACGTCGAATAGCGAAAATCGATCTCGCACTGACCTGCCGTTGCGACCTCATGGTGGTGACACTCAACTGTAACACCACACTTTGCGAGCGTCAGTGAAATTTCGGAGCGCAAATCACTCAACGTATCCGTCGGCGGTACGGGTACATAACCTTCCTTTGGGCGGATTCGATAACCAAGATTCGACCCGCTGAACTCGTTCGCATCACGACCGCTATTCCAATGTCCTTCATCTGAATCAATCGTGTAACCAGCGGATTGCTGATCGTTGTTGAATTTTACTGAATCGAAAACGAAGAACTCAGCTTCGGGTCCGAAAAAGGCTGTGTCGGCAAGGCCGGTAAATTTTAGATAGCTTTCCGCACGTTGAGCGACGGAGCGAGGGTCGAATGCGTAACCTTCTTTGGTAATAGGATCGACTGCATTGCCAACAATGCAGAGAGTGGGTTGTTCGGCGAATGGATCCATCCAGAAACGACCGGCGTCGGGCACGAGTAACATGTCAGATTCGTGGATGGCGGCCCAGCCGCGAATGGACGACGCATCGAAGCCGAATCCATCTTCGAACGTATCTTCGCCGAGTTCGCCGATGGGAAAGGTTAAATGTTGCCAGGACCCTGGCAGATCGGTGAATCTGCAGGAAATAAATTTCGCGCCCTGGTCGGAGGCATATTTCAAGACAGTCTTAGGGTTCATGTGATCTCCTGAAAATTTGGGAGTGTTGGGGGTGCTCTTCGCCCCGGCGTGTTGGTTGGTGCGAAGTTGTGGAGTGACTAACGGCTCTAGTAACGCAAACGAGCGTCATTGGAACGACGGCGCGTAAAAAACTGCCATTATAGTGACCGAGTCTTCGATGTCAAGAAGTTTTGGTCAGACTGTCGTGTGTTTCTCTGGACGAAAGTTTGCCAAGCTCGCATTGTCAGGTACTGCGCCTCAAGCGAGACAACGTCGCCGCGGGATTGTCCTATGGATAGTTGAGTTCGAAGCTGGTAGCTGTCCTTTAACATCCGGTTTTCGCGCGCGAGACAGAAGGAATGAGCTCGTCCGTGGGGTTCCACGTGACTTCAGCGGCCTACGGCGTACAAAACTGTCGCTTATGTCGCGTCCGGGTACGCGACTTTAGGTGTAACGTTCAGGACCATGGAACTGCGCCAGGTCGGCTCTTTGAGGAGTTTGGAATGCCGCAAACAGAAGGCTTTTGCAGGTTTTATTTGGCTTTTCCGAGTCAGGCTGAAACAAAAAAGTTATAGACCGACAACGCCTTTTTCTGTTACATTGCGCCACTAACGCGTTCCACCCAACACAACTCCGCAAACCGACTCGGGAAGATGTACAACTGCATTTTCATTGATGGAATCTATTATCGGTAAGCTCAGATTTAAGGCAGGAGACCGCTAATTGACCACAGCAATCGAGCATACGCTCGAAACTTATGGCATCGAAAACTGGGGTGCTGGCTACTTTGATGTAAACCGCAAGGGAAATCTCATCGTCCGCCCTATTGAGGGCGACCCCCGTTCAGCAGACCTCAAGGAAATCATTGACGATCTGGCAAAGCGCGGCATTACAGCTCCCGTACTATTGCGTTTTCCACAACTGGTTGCTGCTCAAGTTAGAAAGCTCCAACGAGCCTTCAGCCGTTCTATCCGCGAATTTGAATACCAGGGTGCACACATGTGCGTTTACCCGATGAAGGTCAATCAGATGCGGTCTGTAGTTGAAGAGTATCTACGCGAGGGTTCCCGTTACGATTTCGGTTTGGAAGCGGGTTCGAAGGCGGAACTCTATGCAGCACTGGCTCTTGAACAAACGCCTGACAGTCTTCTCGTTCTCAACGGCTTCAAAGATCAGGAATTTATTGAACTGGCGTTTGCCGGATCTCGTTGCGGCAAGAAGGTTGTCATCGTGATTGAGAAACTGAATGAACTCGATCACGTCTTGTCTGTCGCCGAACGTCACAACGGTCCGCTGCCGATGATCGGCATGCGCGTAAAGCTCTACTCAAAAGGTTCAGGTCGTTGGGAAAAATCAGGGGGTGAAGCAGCAAAGTTTGGATTAACTACGACAGAATTGTTGGAGGTGATCAGACGCCTCGAAGAGGCCGATCGCATGGAGATGCTTAAGCTTCTCCACTTTCACATCGGTTCGCAACTCACCGACATCAAGCGCATCAAGAATGCCATGAAGGAAGCGGCCCGCGTTTACGCGAAGGTCTACCAGATGAAGGTCCCGATTGAGTTGCTGGACGTCGGCGGTGGAATGGCGGTTGATTACGACGGTTCGAAAACAGCATTCGACTCATCAGCCAATTACACCGCGCAGGAGTTTGCCAACGACGTCATCTATACAATCAAGCAAGTGTGTGATGATGAGAACGTGCCTCATCCGACGATTATTCAGGAATCGGGAAGATTTCTCGCTGCTTACCATGCAATTCTGGTCACGAACGTCCTTGATGAAATTGAGACCGTTGTAGAAGACATCACTCCGATTGAGATCGACGGGGACGATCCGCAAGTGGTAATTGAATTGGGCGATCTGCGCGAGTCGATCACTGTGAAGAATTACCGCGAGTACTATCACGACGCACTCGAACACCGTGAAGAGCTCTTTAC
This sequence comes from Pyrinomonadaceae bacterium, assembly GCA_046262775.1. GTDB lineage: Bacteria > Acidobacteriota > Blastocatellia > Pyrinomonadales > Pyrinomonadaceae > PSRF01. The sequence goes on from JBHEMC010000011.1 coordinate 43,802, forward strand.
GTTGTTTAACCTGGGATTGATTTCACTTGAAGATAGGGCGAAGGGCGAAGTCTTGTTTTGGGACGTTTGCGAGCGTGCGGACAAATATGCGCAACAGGCAAAATACGTGTCAGAGGAATTTGGCGATCTCCGCCGGCTGTTATGCGCCAAATACCTGACGAACTTTTCAGTGTTTCGCTCTGTGCCGGATCACTGGGCGCTCGATCAGTTGTTTCCAATCGTCCCCATTCACCTTCTCAATAAAGCTCCAACTGAGTACACAACACTGTGCGATATCACCTGCGACTCAGATGGCATCGTTGATAAGTTTGTTGATTTACACGACGTAAAGCAGGTACTTGAACTTCATGCTCTTAATCCAGACGAACCTTATTACCTGGCATTCATGCTTGTGGGGGCTTACCAGGAAGCGATGGGAAACAATCACAATCTATTTGGCGTACCTCATGAGGCTCAAATTCACATCGACGAAGAGGGATTTCTAATTAAGAAAGTAATCAGGGGCACAACTGTTGGCGGGGCCGCAGAACGCGCTCGATACGAACGCAGTCTTCTGCATGATGGGTTTCGAAGGCTTATCAATCAGCGCGTTAAGGAAGGTGAGCTGAGCGAAGCCGAAGGCGCCGAATTGGCCCAGTTCTACGAATCTCGTTACGACGCTTACACCTATCTTGCGGTGAACGGAAGCCGTCCACGATCGCGACGAAGGACTGATTACTGATCTCACACACTATAAGCAGCTGGTCCAGGTACACTTCAGCTCGAGAGGTTGACATCCCGCATGGTCACTCAACGAAAACCAAAAGCATCGAAGTATCTAACTACGCCGACGCGCCCTGTTCAGGTCGATCGCGATCGCTCCGTCGCCGGATTACTTGAAAAGATGGAAGGCACAGGATTCGGCGGCCGCCAACTGGCCGAAGCACACCGTATCTGGCTCGATATGCTCGGCGATAATACGACCATTATGGTTGCTGCTTCGGGTGCGCTCATTCCCGCCGGTATGCGACGTTTGCTTGCTTACGTAATTAAGAATCGATTCGTTGACGTATTGGTGCTGTCAGGCTCGATGCTGTTTCACGATCTGCACGAGACGCTCGGCCGGTATCATTTTCAGGCGCATCCTACGATGACAGATGCCGAACTCGAATCGGCTCAGATCAGTCGCATGTGGGATCTACTCGCCAGTGACGAAGAGTATAGAGAGGCCAAAGAATGGATCGGCGGGTTCACCAACCAGCTCGATCAATCCCGGCCGTATTCACCACGTGAGTTCTTACACCTACTTGGGCGAGAACTCGCTGAAATAGCCTCGGAAGACGGGGTGCTTACTTCCGCATACAAAGCGCGCGTGCCGATTTTCTGTCCGGCAATCGCCGATAGCGGATTAGTGGTGGGAATTGCGGGTGCGAGGTTTGAAAAGAAGAACAGCTTCATGTTCGATATCGTGCAGGATGTACTGGACATGATGAATATTATGGCCCAGGCCAGGATCTCCGGAATCATCAACCTCGGCGGTGGCACTCCCAAGAGCTTTATCCAACAGGCAACGCTCTCTTCCTTTCTGCAAAAAGAGCATCATCACGGCCACAAGTACGCCATCCAGATCTCAACAGATTCTCCACATCCTGGTGGACGCTCGAATGCGGTCTCTTTTGATGAAGGATTCGTTTACGGGAAACTCGCGCGTGGTGCACACACAGCCTTCGTACCTTGTGATGCAACTATCGCTCTGCCGTTTCTGATCACGTCGCTCTCCCAAACAGCAGCGAAGTATATGAAGGGACGCAAGCGACCGAACTTCTTGTTTGGACGGGATCTAACAATAGAGGGTTCCTGACGATCCGCGACCAGTAGTCTACCCAACCATCTTACTGACGCCGCTGTTGCAGCACCGCTCTAACGACCACCCGTTAGAAGGCTAACGGTGATTGACCCGGCGGGATACGCATCTAATGCACTCATTCCCTCGCCAGATACAACCAGCAATAGAAACGAGAATAACGCGCTTAAAACGGGTCGCAGAAGAACGAGCCGGCCGATGATATAAAAATCAGGCAAATCAACGAAACATGACAGAAGCAATAAACGCGTTGCAACCACAATAAAGTCGGGGACTCATATTTCGAGCAACACTTTGGTTGTGATATGCGGCCATTGCTAGCGCAATTGCAAAACGATCAGACCAATTGCCCGCAAGTGCAGCTTCTGTTCAGTTGACGTTAGCTTTTCAGAAAAACGTCGAGTTGAAGACGCAATTAACTGGAATCCCAGCAACGCTTAGCATGCCTGGTAGCGCCATACGCCATTCTTCGAGAAGATGGGTGACGGCCTCCCACAACGGCAACTCCTCACGGTACCTGGCCATTAACGCCCCCACAAGCACGCGCAAGACTATGGAACTCAGCTCTGTCAAGACTCGTGGATCATCCCAGCCATTGCAACACTTCCTCCTCGGCTATCGCGCGGCTGCCACCAACGAGATGGATAAAATATTCCTCAAGCGAAATAGGACTCTGTCGCGCGCCATCGTCTTCCATGCTTATCCCCTTTCGCAGTTCGTTCAGCGATCCTGATGCGAGGAGCTTGCCTTGTGCGATGATTGCGATGTCACTGCAAAGTCGCTCGACAATCTCGAGTACGTGTGAAGTCAAAAATACGGTCAACCCTCGTGCGGTAAGCCGTGACAATAGATCCTTCAGCGTGCGGGAGGCGATCGCATCGATGCCCTCAAACGGCTCATCAAGAAAAAGCATTTCTGGTCGATGGATGAGTGCGCAGGCCAACGACAATTTCTTCTTCATGCCATGCGAATATTCAATGATTAACTTCCGCGGCTCCTCCTGAAGTTCCATCAACTCCAACAACTCTTTCGACCGATGTGCGATCTCATTTTTCGCTAGACCATACATCCGGCCCGTAAACGACAGCATTTCTGCGCCCGTAAGTCGTTCGAAGAGATTCAGGTCTTCGGGGACTACGCCGATCCGTCGCTTCACCTCCATTGGGTGCTTGGAAATGTCCAGACCGAGCACATTGCACTTGCCGCTCGTCGGCGCCAGCAGGCCTGTCAGAACTTTAATAGTAGTTGATTTTCCGGCTCCGTTCGGACCAAGAAACCCAAAGAAGCTGCCGCGATTTACGTGAAGATTGATGTGATCGACGGCAATGAAATCGCCAAACTGACGCACGAGGTCAAAAGTTTCTACTGCTTTATTGTTTGTTTCGGGGTTTAGTGGTTCTGACATCTTCACGTTTTTACGCGGAGAACGCGGAAGCGTCAAGCAGGATTAAACCGGGTCAGACTGAACCATATGTAACGCAAGAACGTACCGACAACTCTAATTTTTTAGAGCTGCGGTAGCGATATCACTCAGGTTTGCGATGGGTTATCGTTTTAGCAAGCTTTCCGCGTCCTCAGCTCTGACACATGCAGGGAGTTCGCGGTGCGTGCTCATCATGAAGGCATTACTGCTCGCTCGCAGTGCGTTGCCGTGTGTCGCGGCGAGCCGCACGACGCGACTGAAGGGTGACCAGCCGAAATAAAAGCCATCCTCAAGACTGACAAGTATGTCACCGGGATGTTGCACACGATTCTTAAATAATGATGCATAGAGGTTAGCGAGAATATCCGGGTAATGATGGGAGTTCGTAAGGCGGAACCATTCCGATTCGTGAGCGAACCCTTCATCAGTCAGTTTTCCGCTCGTCCTCAGCTGCTCCCGTATGGGGGCCAACTCCAGTGGATCGCCATCCTTGTTTGTGTAGTTGTAAAAGATAGCCTCATTGGAAACCGCCCGTTGAATACACGCTTTGCCTCGCGAACTTTGCAGGCAAACTCCACCATTAGACGGATAGATAACAAAGTCGACTCCCCGCGCTTCGCTTATCGCCTGAGCTACATCCGGTACGAGCTGCTGATCTGCGCAATAGACAGCCGCATAGCTGCAGAGGCCAAACGCTGGAATGGAAACAGATCTTTTACTCGCAGTTTTAAAGTCGGATTGAAGGCTGAAACCTTTACTGCGCAGATGTGTGGCTAAACTGACGCGCCGGTTCTCTTCAAGGTTCATTCCGTGATCTGAAAAGAGAACGACTTCGGTTTCATCACCACAAAACGTTTGAATGTCACGCAGAATTTCATCGAGTGACTCAAGCGCTATCGCCAGCCGGTCTGGTCCACAACTGTGCAACAGCCCATCAGTCGCCTTCAAGAAAGCAAAGTAGTCGCGGGTTTGTGGCGCCAAACGAAAACGTTCGCGGAACCGTTGCATGTCAGTACGCCAAACTTTATCCGGAGCAACATAAATCAGAAACTCGAAAGCTAACGGCTCCTGGTAATCCAACTGGTCCATGTAGGACGACGGCACTTTATCGGGAGTACGACGTCCAAGGTATTTCTTTATTCCGCCTCGCAACGCTGAAGCCTGCTTGTCGAAGTAGAGACTCTCATAACCGGGAGGTGGTGTTGCCCTAAACATTACAGACAGTGCGACGTTGGTCATGCTGGGGAAGGGCGAAAGCAATCGAGTAGGCGTTCCGAACGAATCAAACAGTCCACGGTTCCTGGCGGCGAGAATTAATTCATGAGGAACACCATCGAGACCGAGCAGTAGGCGCCGTGGTCGTGATTTCCCAGGAATCCTTTTGTTATTCATGATGGTCTGCGCATCCCATTTTCACATTCCTTCAGGGCCTGGCGCTGCAGGCATTTGTTCAGCTCGATATGCCTGTCGCAAGCCTTTCTTTGCTTCATCGTGAGCGTCGTAGACATTAGGTCGCGCCAGAACCTCCTTGTATTGACCAAGCGCCTCATCGCGCCTGCCCGCCACGTCGTACGCTCTCGCGGCGTACAGATGGGCCATAGTGACCAGACCTGGTTCTGCGTGCTCAACCTTTGTTGCAGCCAAAAACTCCCTGGCCGCTCGATCATTCTCACCAGCTCTCAGCAGCACTTCTCCATACTTGAGATGAATCAGGTCGAGTGCCCGAGCAGCAGTATCTCGTATCGTCCGGTCACGTAATACTTCATCGAAAGTTGCAAAGGCCTCTCTCTCGGCACGCATCGCACCGGCTGCATCATTTGCTTTTCGTTTCGCGCCAGACACGCCAATGAGTGCATCAGCAGTTTCTAAACGAAAGAGATAATTTCGCGGATACTTTGCACTCAGCTCGCGCGTGAGGGCAAGCGCATCCGCATAACGTTGCTCGCGCGTGTAAAGCAGGATTAGAAGTGTCTTTGCGTCGTCCTGCCACCAATGTCCTTCCTTTGCCACCTGCTCCAACAAAGCGAGTCCGCGTTTTTTGGAACCACGATAACCGGTGACGCCCGCCACAATTTTAATAAACGGTGGCAGCGACCCAACTGTGTATTCATACAAACCAATGGTGAGTTGCGCATCAACAAACTTTGGATCCAACTTCAATACTTCCCGGTGGTGATCCACGGCGTCATTGCCGTCCCGCAAAGCGGCGAAGTGTCGCCGCTCAACAGCCTCTTCAAACGACGCTTTCAACCCTTCCGTGGCGGCCAGGAAATCGAGCGCCTCAACATTTTTAGGATCAACCTTGAGTTTCGCCTCCGCCAGGCGCTTTGCTGAACGCGTTAGACTCCGAAATTCCTCCACCACCTTTGGATCAACCTTGTCGTCACCCGATGAATAAAATGATTGCGAGTTGTAGAGCGACGACTGCAGACGCCTTGATTCGTATAGCGCCTTGATCCAAACTCCTGCGGCCAACAACTGTGGTCCCGCTGGATGTGTGGGATACAGCTCCGCGATCTGCTTGAATTCACGCTGCGCCTTGTCGTAATCCAGGTTGTATAAAGCTTGAATTCCGCTGCGACGTAAACTATCGAGTCGAGTACGTTCCGTCTCCGTTAACCATGGTGACACTGCTTGCGCTCGTCCGTACTGCAAAGAGCAAAACAATAGAATCAACGCTGCTATGAAACTTCTCGCCATTATTCCTCCGAACTGCAAAGCAACTGCGCTCATCTACGCAGCGCTTGCTGACACGCAAACGACCCCAACTGCCGTTAGACCCGTTGCAAATTTAATAATCACGTTCTTAAAGATAGTTTTTGACGAGAGCGAATTGCCTCTGACACGGACCATTTCCTGACCTTCTTAATCTCGTCATGGCTCAACCTGGTGGTGGCGCCGGTTTTGGCGTCAGTGATAACAAAGTGATCTGCAGTCGAGTTGATAACAAATCCTTTTATCTTTAGTCCGTCAATAGTGTTACTTCCGCTGTCGCCTGCCGGCCCGTGCCCATTCTAGCAATCTGCTCACGTATCCCCTGCGTGTGCAGCACGTCATTACGGGTTTGTGCTGCGACCACCGCGCACGGAATCATTACCAATAATCCCGCGAGTATGGGTGACCCGAGCTTCAAAATCATCGAACACTGCCTTTCTATCCGCCAAAGCATTCAAGGTACTTCACACCCGCACCTGTATTGAACAAGACAACGGTTTCTTTCGGTTTAACTTTTCCGGCCTGGAGTAGCTTGCGCAATGCTGGTAAACACGCAGCTCCTTCCGGGGCACAGAATATTCCTTCCTGCGCGCCAATCTCGCCGGTTGCGGCGATCAGTTCATCATCAGTCACTGCGATCGCTTCACCACTTGATTCACGAATTGCATCCAGTATCAAGAAATCTCCTATCGCCTTAGGAACTCGGAGGCCAGACGCGCTTGTTGCGGCGTCGGGAAATTCATCTGCAAATCGTTTTCCTTCTTCAAATGCCCTCACAATTGGCGCACAACCTGCGGCCTGCACGGTCACCATTCGCGGCCGTTCACTCCCGATCCAACCCATCTCTTCCATTTCAGAAAACGCTTTCCACATTCCGATCAGGCCGGTGCCTCCTCCAGTCGGATAAATGATGACATCCGGCAGTTTCCAGTTGAGTTGCTCCGCCAGTTCGTAACCCAGAGTCTTTTTGCCCTCGACGCGATAGGGTTCTTTCAACGTCGAAACGTCAAACCAACCTTCTGCTTCTTTACGCCGCGCAACTTCAGCCCCGCAGTCGGTAATCAGGCCGTCCATTAAAGTCACATGAGCGCCGCTTTGCTGACACTCAATGACATTCGCACGTGGAGTGTCGCGTGGCATAAAGATGAAGCACTCAAGACCAGCTCGCGCGGCGTAGGCAGCCAATGCGCCGGCAGCATTGCCTGCCGAGGGGACGGCTAACTTTCTAGCGCCCAACTCGCGTGCCATCGAAACCGCGGCCGTCATGCCTCGCGCCTTAAAACTCTGCGTTGGGTTTTGCGACTCGTCTTTTATGTAAAGGTCATTTACACCAACACTTTTGCCCAATCGTCGCGTGTGAATCAAAGGAGTGAAGCCTTCTCCTAAAGAAACGATGCCGTCAGGATCCTCAACCGGCAATACCTCCAAGTATCGCCACAGATCAGGTCGACGTGAGCCGAGTGATTCTTTTGTCAAAGTGCGACCTGCACGAGCCAGGTCATAGCGAACCAACAGCGGTTTGCCGCATTCTTGACAGAGGTTGAGCAACTGATGTGCCCTGTGTCGGAGACCGCAGAGTGCGCATTCGAGGTGGGTAACATTCATAATTCCTCGGGATCCTTTAGGTTTAGGTTTGAGAGCTTATCGATGCCAGAAAGCCAAGCGCCGCAATTATGTAGCAACTGACGGGGAACCTATAACCCTCGCTAACCTCGGGAAGCGACAATTTCAACACACCAACACAATTGACTGACTATTCTTCAGGTGAACCGAGTAACCCGAAATCTGCAGAATGTGACATTCAACGTGTGAACGCTTATCTTTTCATTTGAAAAATACTGGACACAAAAGTTGATTGACCATGCCTGTACGCCTGCTAGCGTTGGATCTCGACGGCACACTTCTGAATTCCCGTGGACGGATCTCTGCCCGGAACCGAGCTGCAATTGACACCGCTCGTCAACGAGAAGTACGAGTAGCACTGGTAACCGGCCGGCGCTTTCGCGACTCGCGGCCGCTCGCTCTTGAGTTAGGGCTCGACGTTCCGTTGATAGCGCACAATGGCGCCTTGACGAAGCACGCTGAAACGCTTGAGACGGTTTCAGTACTTCACCTGCCCTTGTCAGCAGCGCGCGAGGCGTTGCAGATTGGCAGAAGTGTCGGCGCCGATGCGCTTCTCAGCGACGACCATGAGGGGTTGGGATTGCTCGTTTACGATCATGTCAGTGGCGACAATAATGCCACGCAGGAGTACATTCGCTGGGCGCGCAACGTGCATGGCGATGGCGATCAGCATGATGCTGTGCGCGAAGTGAAATCGCTGGAAGCCTATCTTGACCACGAGCCGATTCATTTGGCGTTCTCAGGCGACTGCGCGTCGATGAATTTCCTGAACGACCGCTTGCAGGAGCAGTTGGCAGCCAAAGTGAAAATATTTTGCACTACCTATCCAGAGAAAGACTTCACATTGCTAGACATTGTCAATCCGGCAGCGTCGAAGGCGGCAGGAGTCGCGGCTGCGGCGGCAGAGTTAGGGATAGAGGCAGCCGAAATACTTGCAGTCGGCGACAACTACAACGATCTGGAAATGTTGCTTTTCGCAGGCACCGGTGTAGTGATGGCCAACGCGCCGCTCTCGTTGCGAGAAATTCCGGGCTTGCACCCGACCGCTTCAAATAACGAAGATGGGGTTGCATTGGCTATAGAGGAATTTATACTGAATCTTGACTACTGATCATCGAGGAGCACCATGCCAAACCGAACTGCAGTCGTGAAAACCAACAAGGGTACAATCCGTTTCGAACTACTCGAGTCGGACGCGCCGAAGACGACAGAAAACTTCATCAAGCTTACTGAGCGCGGCTATTACGACGGTATCATTTTTCACCGGGTCATCAAGAACTTCATGATCCAGGGCGGAGACCCGACCGGCACTGGCAGAGGAGGAGAGTCAGCCTGGGGCGGACGTTTCAATGACGAAATTAATCCTAAATCACCCGTTTATCAGACGGGTTACAAAGCAGGTACCGTTGCGATGGCCAATGCCGGACCCAACACGAACGGGTCGCAATTCTTCATAATGCACGGCGACTATCCGTTACCTCCAAGCTACACGATCTTTGGTCGCATCACCGAAGGGGATGATGTTGTAAATGCGATTGCGACGACTGAAACAGATCGCAACGACAAACCGATTAATGAAGTGAAGATGGAGCAGATAACGATCGAATAAAAGCCGAATATCTTGTCCGATAACCTTCAGCTTAGCGTGACTTCAATACCTTTTAGGCTGCGCGCCACCGTCATTTCAGATTGCTGAACTCCTTGAAGTCAAGAGGTTCAGCCCTCGCGTCGTTCTCAACAACAGATTGATCTTCAGGAATCATCTCCGAAAGGCGCACAGATGGAAATCATTGAGGTTCTAACGGGCGGCGTGTCGAATCTTCTCCGTTACAAATGCTTTCGCAAGCCGTACGGCTTCTACTAAATTCCTACCGTGAGCGAGCTCTGCCGTAATACCTGCCGACAACATGCATCCCGATCCATGCAACTGAGCACCTTCGAGGAATGGCGCGCGAAACTCATGAAACAGACCTCGGCGATCGAGCAAAATATCTATCGCGTCGCTGCTGTTCGCAAGATGTCCGCCCTTCAACAACACAGCTCTGGCTCCCATAAATTTTAACTGCTCCGCTGCAATCTTCATCTCCGCCTCATTGGTAATTTTCGCTCTCGTCAATTCTTGAGCTTCAGCAATATTCGGGGTGACAACACGTGCGAATGGAAATAACTTCTCAATTAAAACCGGGACAGCATCGGGTTCGATCAACAACTGCCCGGCAGTTGCAGCTAATACAGGGTCGACCACTGGTGCCGGCAGTAGTCCATCGGAACAGAGTCGTGCAACTGCCAATATCAGCTCCGCAGTAGGCAGCATCCCTGTTTTGACAGCTGTGATTTCAAACTGATCCAACACCGGTTCAAGTTGCGCTCGCAAGGTGTCCGCACTTTGATGCTCGACGCCGAAGACTTGCTTCGTATTCTGAAAGGTAATGGACGTCAATGCCGCGACTGGCGAACACTTGAACGCGATGAATGTTTTAACGTCAGCAATGATTCCGGCGCCGCCCGAAGGATCGAGGCCCGCGATTGTCAAGACTGTTGGCTCGCGTTGAGACATTCTGTTTCAATTATTCTCGTTTTCAGCTTTGTATTGCTCGCGAACTTGAGAAACGACGTCTTGCAAATGTTCGGCGCCGCCAAACATCGTGATTGCGGCAACTCCCGCCGCACCGGCACGAAAACATTCCCCTACATTGGATCTTGAGATACCACCAATCGCGACAACTGGGAAGTCGTCCATTTCGTTGACCACAAGGCGTAACTCTTCGATTCCCTGTGGAGGTCCGAATATTTTTTTTGATTCCGTTTCAAAAACTGGACCATAAACTACAAAGTTAGCGCCGCTAGTGCGAGCAACACTTGCCTGGACCACACTGTGTGTTGAGGCGCCGATCAAAATCTGTGGGCCAAAGGTTGCGCGTACTACCTGGACGGGCAGCGAATGCGACGCCAGGTGAACCCCCAATCCAGTAGCAGACGCAATGTCAGCTCGGTCGTTTATTAGAACTCTCGTCGCACTTTTCCGCGTGATTTCGGAAGCATGGCTCGCCAGCTCAAAAAGTACACGTCCGGTTAACTGCTTCTCACGAATCTGCACATAGGAGACTTTAGCAGTCACAGCCGACGTAATTAGCTTTAGTATTTGATCGAACTGGTCCGCGTCAGGAGTTGTTTGCGAGGTCGTTGTGCCGCTCGTGATCAGATACAGGAGTGGCCGGGGATTTTCGAGACGCATCACTTTTTCCCTTGCCTGTCGTCTCTCGCTGTAGCGCACGCACAGTGTTCTTGAAGTTGAAGATCTCCCAAAACGCAATTCCGAGGTTAAGCAGGCCCACGCCAGTAACACCGCCGCGCACCCATCCTGAAGCAACTACCGTTTGCAATCCATGATATCCGGTCTTGCGGGCAGCGTATAAGAGGAAGTAGTTGTTGCCCCAGTCGCTAAGCCCCCACATACCCTGAGGCCACCACGGTAACACAGTAAGAAAGATGCCAATTTCAAGGCACAGAATTATGTAGAAGACGACACTTAGCTTGGCTGACATGGGAAACTTTGCCATCGCGAATTCACGTCACATCATTAGATGTAGACCGAGACTCGCAATTCGAATTTCACTTTTTCTTGTTCTTACCGCGCTTCTTCAACTTTTCAGCGACTTCACGATAAGAAACATCAACACCGTAAACCTCTGTGTACTGCTGTAGAGCGTTTTCATTATCGCCCAACTGTTCGTACGCAAGACCCAGCTCGTAACGCAGGGCCTGAGCCTGATCCTCAGAAGCGCCGGGAGCGGTTATTCCCTTTTTTAACCAGATGACGGCAGCTTCCGGCATACCATTTTCCATAAAGCAATGGCCCAGCATGCTGCAACACTCCAGGAAGCGCGGTGTTCCATCACCCGGCTTCACGAGAGTAGCTGAGATCTGAAACTCCTGCACAGCCTCGTCAAGTAAACCCATCTCTTTATAGGCAGTGCCCATGTTGTAGTGCGTCTCAAAATCTTCGTGGCTGGCGTCGCCTTGTTCTTCCGCCGCACGAAACTCCTCAAACAGTTCCGCCAATCCTGCGTCAATGCCTTTACCAGCGGCCGACGTAGTGATTTCAACTTCACCGTTCGCGGGTGGAGGTTCACCGCTGAAGGAGGCAAACGCCATATCAACATCTTCAGCAGCGTCAGCCGGCTTCGTCTCTACTGCTTCGACAGGTGTAAAGTCGAAAACGTCTCTTGGAGCAGCGGTACCTTGCGCGGCAAGCTTTTCACGCCGCGATGTTATTTCATCATGCGGTCCGTACTGTCGCTCGAGCATATCAAGCGTGTCGGTAGCAATATCAAAGTAACTCTGGGCGATGTAAAAATCGACGCTCTCGAGTTCCTGACGCATCATCATTTCCAGGCGAGCTTCTTCGTCTTCCGAAACAATGCGCTGCGTAAACGAAGCGGCTGTCTCTTCCAGATCAACCTCCTGAAAATCCTGGGTGGCTGGGGTTGACGGATTCGATTCCGCAACTGGCTCATTTAGATCGGCAAAGGAAGTGGTGGGATCGAGAAAGGCCTCAGTCGCTGAGTTGGAGACGAATTCGGCGCTCTGCGCAGCCATCGCAGGCGCGGTGTCGACATTCTCATTGACAATTGAAAAAGTTTCAAACTCCGGCACGTCGGAAGATGGCGTTTCCGAGATTGTAAAATCATCAACTGCCTCATCCTGAAGGCCACCCACCTCGTCAAGGCGTTTTAGATAACGCTTCTCGTCGGGAGCGAGTCGGACCAACTGTGTCAGCGCGTATCGCTCGTCTTCAACTAACTCCATCGCCTCCGCGGCTTCAGCAAGTCGTTCCAGCGTGGCGCGAAGTGCGTCCATATCGCGTTGCCACCAGTGAATCCGAACCAACATTCGTAAGGCAGCAACATGATCGGGGTTACGTTCCAGCACACTGTTGACAAGCTCGAGCAGCGCATTTTCTTCACGTCCGGCGAGCATACGCTCGATAACGCCGGACAATATCCTCACCGCATCGTCTAGCTGTCCACCCTTAACGTAAAGTCGTGCGACCGGAATCAACTCGACATAATTCGCCGGATCCTGATTCATCAGGATTGTGGTGGCGCGCTCAGCCCCGGCAGGTTCTTCGGCGGCCAAATATGCACGCGCAAGCATTGCTACAAGCTCATGGTCGTCTTCGCGGTCAAGCACTAATTGCTCTAGAATCTCGGCGGCATCATCTGCAGTGCCACGAGCAATGTGCGTTTCAAGCAGTCCTCGAACCGACTCAGGGTCATCAGGAACCAGTTGCAAAGCTTTCGTATACGCGGCCAGAGCCTTGTCGTGATTGCCTGTTTGGTTCAGCCGGTGAGCGGCCTGCACAAACGCGCTTGCCGCCTCACGTCGCATGCTTTCTTTAAGGTAGCCTTCCGCAAGCTTCAGCCTGATTTCTGTATTGTTTGGATCGAGATCGGCGATCCGATGCAGGATGTCGAGAGCTTTTTTGTGTTCGCCAGTACGGCTGGCAGCATCAGCAACAATCAGATACTGTGAGCGTGCGTCGACAATAAGACCTTGCATTGCATAAAGGTCGCCGAGTTTGGCTGCGACGACAGGGTCTCGCGGTTTCAAGCGCTCGATCTTTTTGTACATCGCAATAGCCTTCAGATTGAATTGCTGATTGGAATAGTGCTCAGCTATTTTCTGAAAGCACGCGATTGCCTCATCTTTTTTGCCGGCTCGAGCGTAAAGATCGCCCAGCATGTTCAAGGTCGTGAGATCGTCGGCATCGTGCTCGACAATCTGACGATACTCCTTAATTGCTGAGTTGATCTTCCCCTGGGACAGGAATTTCTCGGCGGCTTTTAGTACCTTAGCTTTATCGAAAACCATCAGGGATATTGTGATTCACACAAGGTGGTGGCGTTTTATCGTAGCGGCGGGCAGAGGAACAACGAGATGATGCGCTTGTCAAAACTTGCGTTTTTCCTATTACCCGAAAACAGCCGCTTGATACGCTACCATGCGTAAATAAAAGGTGTCAACGCGCCTATTTCTGACGCTCAATAGAACTGATTGCTATTAGTTGTCGAATGACTTAACAACTGCTGCTTGAGCTTCGCACAGAATGGCCACAAGCGAAAGTTCGCACGTGGTAAAACGAACTGGAATCACTATTGTTACAACCCGCACTTACGCATGGCCCCCTTGCTCGTCTAGGCCAGCGCACCGCGTTTGTGGGCTTACTCCTTTATTCCGCGATTGCTCCACATTCAATTGCCGGCGCGGAAATTTCTATAGCCATTGCGACTGTCGGCTGGATCGTGCGTACGATGGGAAGCGGCTCGACCGGACTGCATCGCTCAAGAATCGACATCGCTGTCGTGTTGTTCCTGGTGTGGACCGCAGCGTCATCCGTTTTATCCGCTGAACCTCGTATCAGCCTGCTTAAACTATTACCATGCTGGGTTGTTTTAGTGTTCTACCTTACAAGAGCAACGGCAACCAGAACTTTTGCCGCCGTCTTGATTGTCACGCTCGTCGTTTCGAGTACGGTCGGAACCATTTACAGCATTTTTGATCTGGTAAGAGGCCGCGGAGTAGTAATCGAGTCGATCAATGCGGGCAGTCCACTGCAGCAGTTCGCCATTGGCCCAGGCGATACGGTTTGGCGAATAAATAGTCATCGTGTTTATTCAACGAACGACATCGATCAGGAGCTGGGAAAAACTGCGGCAAACGGGACGTTCACTGTCAGTATCATTTCACGCGGTGAACATGTGGAACGCACTGGAGTCATAACCGCTGCTGTCAAATCGTCGGGCATAGTCGGCAACTCGCGTAATCACCATTTTCGAGCCTCGGGCTTCACGCGTCATTATGAAACTTTTTCTGAATTGCTCCAGATGGTTGCTCAACTTGCGTTCGGACTGGCATTGGCACACCTACGCAATCATGGCACGAATCGTCTTGTCAAAATTGCACTTGCAGCAACCCTCTTATTGACGGTGGGAATAGCGCTGACTGCAATGCGCACTGTTCTGGTAGCGTTCGTACTCGCCGCGTTTTTGATGGCGTGGCGCTCTGCCCACGGCGGTGTCAAACTTTTGGTAATCTTTGCATTAATTGCGGTTCTCGGCTTTGGAATGGTCGTTATATGGAAAACGCGGGCCTCAAGCGCGTTGTCGCTGGCGGATCCAAGTTCCTCATTGCGAACTCGTGTCGCCCAAATCGGCCTCTCGCGCGTGATGCTTCATCCCTTTTTCGGTCACGGCATGGACGCAATGAAAAAACATTGGAACGAATGGGGCTTTCCCGGACAGGACATGATTCACCTTCACTCGACGCCCCTGCAGCTCGCCTTTGATCGAGGACTGCCTGCCCTGCTCATCTGGGTATGGATAATGTTTCTGTTGTGGACAACTATTGCGGCCGCTGAAAAAAGTTTTTCACAAAGAGCCGATACAAATGCTTACGGAATGCTGCTTGGAATACTTGGAGGGCTTACCGGATTCCTGGCGAGCTCTTTAGTGAATTATAACTATGGCGACGGAGAGGTTGCGCTTCTCTTCTGGTTTTTGATGGGCACGGCAGTTGTTATCAGCAGCAAAACGGAAAGCAGAAGAATATAGCGATCGACGGCTGTATCCTTCTACTTTCACTAGTTACCCTTCCACTTATCTCAGTTCGTTTTCACCCTGCACATGCAAGTTGTTCGCTATGGAAAAAACTCCTGGCACGCTGCTCGCCGCCATGTATGCGAGTGTGCGATCCCCACTGTTCGACACTACGCCTTCCAAGGCGACGTGACCATGGTCCACCACTATGTGAATGGACGGGTTGTTACCTCCCAGATACCGATACAGTCCGCCTGTGCGAGCAATGGATCGATACGTGGCCACACGGATATCGTCGTCGAACCCGGAGAGTGGCAATACCTTGATGTTATTAATAACACGGGCCACACCCGGCAAACGCTTCACGACGCGTTCCGCACCCGAACGGGTTGTCGGTCGTACGACCTGTCCGTAGAGCGTTACGGTACTCCCGTTGATGCTGTAAGCCAAATTGTCAAAAATTCCATAATAGGGGAGCGTTACTAACTCGTGCCGAATCCTCTTAGCCAATTGACCGTCAGACACTGGATCCTTCGGCGGGTCAGCCAATGCGTAAACCGGCGCCATTCCAATCAAGATAGCAGCTCCCAGAACTGCGAAAGTACTTTTCACCGTCTTCATCTTCTTCCACCTTTCCTTACTCGTCTTACATTCGCTATCCAACTCCGGTTGCTTTGGTGTCTCCTCGCTTTGTCGGGTTGTTTACAACGCGACTGACCTAATATTGTGGTTGCCTTGTGATTTAAGGAGACACGTTCTCTGTTGAAATAGACACTTCCGGACGCAAACTGGTTACACGTTTCTACAACTTTCTCAGCGCCGTTGCTGTACCATGCAGTGCGGACGTTGAGATCAACGACAGGTGCTGCCACTCATGACCATGAACCCTTCACCAATCCGAAAGATCTCGGACACAGCCAGGTGGGCTGCCGTTTACCGGGCCCGCGAGACGGAGCGATCAGACGCGGTATTTCGCGACCCTTTTGCACGACAGCTTGCTGGCGACCGCGGTGAAGACATTGCGAACGCCGTAAAATTCAGCACGCAAAACAGTTGGTCGTGGATTGCTCGGACGTATGTCTTTGACGCCTTTATTCTCGACCAACTGCGCCAGGGTTGCGATCTCGTAATTAACCTTGCTGCGGGTCTGGACGCTCGGCCATACCGCATGGAGCTTCCTGCAAATTTCAAATGGATCGAGGTTGACCTACCGGAAGTCATCGAATATAAACAGGAAGTATTGTCCGGTGCGACGCCGACTTGTTTGCTCGAGCGGGTTGCTGTGGACCTTACCGATGTCGCCGCGAGACGAGAATTATTTCACCGGCTTGGCCGACGTGGGGGAAAGGCTCTCATAGTGACTGAAGGGTTCCTCATCTACTTCACGGATGACGAAGCTGCCGCTTTTGCCCAAGATCTTCATGTGCCTGCCAACTTTCAAAATTGGATCATGGATCTCACTTCTCCAGGTCTCCTCGAACTGTTAAAGAAACGGATGGGCGAGCAAATGGGTGAAGGCGCAGTACTGAGATTTGCGCCTGCCGATGCATTTAATTTTTTCCTGCAATATGGTTGGAAAATAACTGAAGCGCGATCGCTGATAAAGGCCGCCTCCCGAATCGATCGCCTTCCCTGGTTGTTGAAGTTTCTGGCGGTACTGTCGCCGGAGTTTCCGAAACCTAAACAAGCTTCAAAACCGTGGGGCGGTGTCGTCGTGTTGTCGAGGTAACCGTCGCAATTTTGAGATGGCTGAGTAAGCCACGAGCGAGAAAAAAATGCCTCCACTGGGCATTCGTGGCGCAATTCTTTCTTTTTCTTATTTACTCATCGGCAAACATAGGAGTACTCTTGAACCTCGCGGACCTCATGCTGCCGCCGATCCGCGAGCCCCATAAAAATCTGTTCTAAGAGGTTCACAATGAAGAGGTGCTCCCAGTGTCACTTCATCTACGAAGATGACCAAAACCTTTGCGATATGGACGGAAGCGCTCTAGCAAGCGAGCCGGGACTTACGGGGCAGTTGTCTTCCACAAAAGCCTCGCCGCAAAACAAGGGACCAAAAAGAAGTTTCGCATTTACCGTGATTGCCTTTGTTGTTATCGGGACCGTGCTAATCCTCACATATGGCGCCATGCGTAATCGCACGCCCTCGTCGAGTGAAACAACCGCAGCTCAAACGGAAGACGCGACGACAACTGCGGCACCTGCAATTTCAAACGCCCCGGCAGTGGACGAATCTAAGTCTAGACAGACGGATTCGTCTCCAGAGCGGTCAGCAGAGCCTGACGGAGTTAGCAAATCGGTGCCGTCACGTTCAGCGCGTATTCCTCAACGCGCGAATACGCACAGCAAGAGTGTCGAAAAAATTTCGAGCGCTTCACCGAGTTCGGCAAAATCGTCTCAGGCTGACGCCAAAAAAGATTCAAAGATCGAAACAGTGCTGAAAAAAACTGGCAACTTTTTTAAAAAGCCTTTTAAACGTTAACAGCTTCCGAATCTCAGAGCTGCTTTAGCCCCAGTGAAACGCTGCCCCAAATGCAACTTCATCTACCTCGACGAGGATCAGCTCTGCGATCTCGACGGAGCTACACTTATTGAGGCCAATGAAGCTGAAATCGATTTACCCATTGCAGCTTTGACAGCTGAAGCGGCGGTCCAACAAAACGCTGCCACCAACAAAGGCAGCACTCGCAGGATTGTGGTCCTTCTTATTGCTGCGGTCTTGGCTTTTGTGAGTACGACGGCGCTATTGGTTTATGAGAGCGCCCACAGTTTCCGCAACCCGTTAAGTTCCGCACCCGAGCTGCAGAGGGCGACTGTGTCGTCGCGACCAGAACCGGCACGCCTAGCCAATCCTCAATCGGATCCAGCCGTTGCTTTAGCACCGACGGCGACAATTGCTACTCCGACTCCGGCTGTTCGCTCAACACGAACCGCTGTCAGCAACAGTCCTCTCTCAACAGGTTCGCAGGAACAAACACAGACAGGCCACATTGTGATTTATCTCGAGAACGGCGCACAAATAGATGCTGATGAAGTGTGGCGGGCGAAAGAAGGTATTTGGTATCGGCGAAGCGGTATGGTCACCTTATTAAATCGGAGTCAAGTTAAGTCGATTGAGAACACAACGCGTTAAAGTTCGATCCCCGAGAACACGAGGAATTTGAATTCGTATAAGGTTTGGATCTGTTTTTCGCGTTTCGCGTATAATCCGGCGCACCTGAATCTCGATACCCTCTGGAGGTTACATGAGAGTTTCCGCGTCCCTTCTCGCACTAATGCTTCTCATCGCTGTCGCAGTTTCATGTCGCTTGGCCGAATCGCTTACGGGAGATAAGAATGCGGGTACAGTTAGCACTTTGTGGTCAGACGTGCCTCCTTTGGAAGGAGCAACTAAGGCGGATCTTGAAATTCCGCTTGGCGCCCGCTTAGCCATCCGCGCATTTACTCAAGGCAAGATGAATTTCATTGCTTTTAAGACAACTAAGAGCGCTCAGGAAGTTCAGAGTTTCTATTCAAACGATCGCATGAAAGCTGCCGGATGGACACCGAGCGATCGTGGATGCATCGGTGATACTGAAGACCAAAGGAATCATGGCGCAGTTTGTCTCTACATTCGAAAGGATGGTGGTAAACAGGAAGCACTGGCAATTGTGCTGGGCGAGGATGAAAAGACAAAACAGACAGACATATTTTACGCGCGCATAGAGATGCCTAAACCAACTCCGTCACCGTCTCCGTAAAGCACGTTCACAGATTACATCGATTACATACAGACGAAAACAGAAGGGACTCGATAGAAACCAGTAAGCGCCAGGTAATTTCTGTCTCTCGTTTCTACCTTCTGCCTTCGCTCTCCATGATTCCTAAATCTGTGGGCCTGCTTGCTTCTGCCCAATCTCACCTGATGTTATCCTCTTGCGCATGTCGCAGTCGGAAAAAACACGAATCCTTATTGACGACAAACGAATCAGCATCACGCCTGCTGTCGGTGCGGTATTGCGCGACAGGTACCGTCTCGATAGTGAGTTAGGCCGGGGCGGTATGGGGATCGTCTATCGCGCAACCGATCTCGAGTTGATGCGCGAAGTCGCCGTGAAGCTTCTAAATACGACTGCCACCACATCCGACGCTCGTCAGCGCTTAATTCGCGAAGCTCGTGCCGCAGCAGCGTTAAATCATCCGCACATTGTTGCAGTTCACGATGTCGGCGAAGCTGGCGGGTTTCCATTTCTCGTGATGGAACTGGTAACCGGACCACGATTATCTGACGCGCGCCCTGCTGAGCTTTCCGCCATCGTGGAAATTGCCTCCCAGATTTGCGCTGCGCTTGAACATGCCCACACTAACAGCATCGTGCACCGCGATCTCAAACCAGACAACGTTCTGCTTGCCGGATCGGCGAGTGCGAGCAATGTAAAGTTGGCAGATCTTGGTCTCGCCCTGCCGGCATATGGGCCAAAAATTTCCCAGGCCGGCATTATTGTTGGCACCGCCTCCTACATGGCGCCTGAACAGGCGTTAGGCCAACCGGTCGATGGTCGCGCCGATCTGTACGCACTTGGTGTGCTGCTTTACGAGCTAACGACGGGACGCCTTCCTTTCACCGGTGATGACCCGCTGACAATCGTTTCGCAACACGTGCATGCTCCCGTCGTGCCGCCACGGGTGCTCCGGCCCAACCTCCCACACGGTCTGGAACTTATCATCATGCGGCTGCTCGCGAAAGATCCCGATCACCGCTTTGCTTCAGCGGGAGAGACACGCGAGGCGCTGGCAAAAGCGCTGATTGATGAAGCGGAAACCGCAACAAGCGACTCGGCAGGGCGTGTCGCAATACTCGACGCCTTAGCCAGAGGTCGACTGGTTGGTCGTGCAAACGAACTCGCTGAAGCACGCGATCTATGGCATCGTGCGCGCGAAGGTCACGGTCACGCGGTTCTCCTAAGCGGCGAACCAGGCGCCGGTAAGACACGTCTCGCACGCGAAATCACCATTCAAGCAGCTGTGGATGGAGCATTAGTGCTCTCTGGCGGCTGTTACGAATTTGAAGCCACTACCCCGTACTTACCGTTTGTCGAAGCTTTTCGCCGTTGGGTTAGAGAGGAAAAGGACAATGAGAAACTCCGTTTGGCCCTCGGCGAATCAGCAATCCAGATTGCCAAACTAGCACCGGAAATCGAGAGCAGGCTGGGGCCATTTCCGCAAAGTCACGAACTAGCGCCACACGAAGAACGACTGCTGTTCTTCGACGGTGTGGTCCAGGTGTTTGCAAACATCGCTCAACGCCAGTCGCTGCTGTTTTACGCCGACGATTTACACTGGGCCGACCGCGGCACACTTTGGCTTCTGGGCCGTCTCCTCCGGCAGCTCCGCGATGAACCTGTCTTGATCCTCGGCGCCTATCGCGAAACCGAACTCGACCGAGCGCATCCGCTCGCCAAGGCCATGGTCGATTGGAACCGCGAACGTCTTATCACACGGATCGTGCTCCGACGTTTTGACGCGAAAGAGACGGAAGCGCAGCTGGGTGCATTGCTCGGGGAGAGCGTAAGTTCTGAATTTGCCAAAGCAGTACATCGTGAGACAGAGGGAAACCCGTTCTTTGTGGAAGAAGTACTGAAGGCGTTGATCGAAAAAGGATCCGTGCGGCGTGAGAGTGGGCGCTGGAAACGTTGCGAACTCGACGATTTATTGATACCTCAAAGCGTGAAAGAAGCCATCGGCAATCGCCTTGATCGAGTTAAGCAGGAATGTAACGACGTTCTTCGCGTAGGCGCAGTTCTGGGCAAAGTTTTCACGTTCAGCGAGTTGGTTGCCACGGCCCAACAGAACGAAGACGTGTTACTGGACGCATTGGATGAAGCAGTCGGCGCACAGCTTATAGCAACGGTTGGTGGTGATTCATTTACTTTCACGCACGACAAAATTCGCGAAGTTCTATATGAAGAGCTTAATCCAATTCGCCGCCGTCGACTTCACCGTCACGCGGCCGAGGGACTCGAACGCAACTCCGATAGTTCCACCTGTTCAGTTGAGAAGCTGGCGCATCACTACATCCAGGCGGGCGATCACGAAAAGGGACTGCGATATGCGAAAGAAGCTGCAGCAGGAGCTCAGCGCGTATTTGCGTTTGACGAGGCAATCGCAGCTTACAGTCGCGCCCGTGACTGTGCTGAGGCATTGGGACTGGTAGAGGAGCAAGTGGCGCAGGAGGAAGCGATCGGAAAAGCTTATCTGCTCCATGGCGAGATGATTCCGGCCGGCGAACATTTTGAAAACGCTCTCGCTCTTGCAACTGACCCGGCAACATGCGCACGCTTGCAATGCGAGGCAGCATCGTCTCTCGTAGCGACGGGTGATCAACGAGGCGTCGAATATCTCAGAGACGCATTAACAGTTTTGGATCCAATAAGTAGTCCGCTAGAGACAGCAAACGCACTTTCAATTGAGGCGCGATTCCATCATCTTGCTGGGAGACACCGGAAAGCAATTGAACTGCTGTTGCGCGCCGTGGACCTTGTAGCGCCCACCGCTAACTCTGATAGTCTCAGCACGTTCGCAGCGCCGATCATCTCGCAAATATACGCCTACACCGCTGGGGCTCATCAACACTATGGGTTATACGACGATGCGGACCGTTGGGCGCGACGGGCGATCGAGTTTGGTGAGAAACACAAGGTGCCGTTTGCTGAAGCTATCGGCTACGAGTTTCTTGGCGAAGACGCGGTGCACAAAGGTAGTTACGAAGATGGTATCGCTTATTCCGAGCGGGAACTTGAGATCGTAGAGAAGCTGCACTCCCGCGAACGTCGAGCATGGATACACCTGGTGGCCGGGCATTGCTCCTATTGTTTAGGCAATGTGGAACGCGCTGAAAGTGAATACGTTGAAGGCATTCGTCTCGCCGAGGCAATAGGTGAAAACCGTGTTCGTTCGCTTCTTAAACCAAATCTCGCGGTTATTCAAGCGCTGACTGGGCGTTATGACAACGCTTTAAGAACAGCAACAGAGAACGCCGACGAGGTTGGTCCAGGCAGTTTGTTGTATTCACGGTTCGAAGCATTAAGATGTCTTGGTGAGGTTCGTTATCAACGCGCAAAAGCGAGGCGTTTCGATAGCGGTGAACTAGATGAAGCAGAGCGGCAGTGTCAGGCCGCCTACGCCTTGGTCGCACCTACGGAATCACGAGTAAGCAGGTTATGGCTTGGGCCGTTGTACCTTAAGGTGCTGTTGGCTCAAGCGAAGCGAAGCGATAGCGCCGCCAAGTGGGCTGAAGCGAAAGACAGATTCGCCGAGTACGAGGCACTGGTTGCGACATGTCAGACGGCACGTTTTACCGCCGCAGCGAAGCGACTTTCAGTTTTGGTCAACCAGCAAAATTAAGGTTCCTTTCCGGGGTTGTTGGATCGCGCCTATTCCCCAATTCCTCAATCACCTTTACAATAGATCCACCTCCCCCGTGAAGACTCCTGTTGTTGAAAGGAACACTTCTCTGGAACCTCCCACTCAATCACTGGCACGGGCCGTTATTCGTGGCGATACTGACGCTGTCCAGACGCTGGTGGCCGGAGGTGTCGACGTCAACTGTCGTACCCTGGGCGGGCAAACGCCGCTGATTCTTGCCGTCGTACAACGAAACAGTCAAATTGTGCAGCTGCTAATTAATGCAGGCGCCGATCCTCAACTACGACGTCCACGCCGCGCCGAGCATCGTGGCGGCGTAACCCGCGTCCAAGCCTGCAAAATCAGGTCACGGCGACAGCAGGGCCTCCATTTACGAAGCATTATCC